>NZ_BAACAP010000164.1:0-41767 GCF_045865695.1 Scytonema hankhaensis NUACC26 | reverse complement strand
CCGTTAAGGAAGCGATCGCTAAAGATGCTGCTGAAGCTGCTAAGAAGCAAATCGAAGAAGCTGGCGGTAAAGTTACTGTTAAGTAATTTGCAATTTGTAATTGTACTAGAGCGCTAGTAGCGCTCTAGTAATTAACTTCCAAAACTGCTAAAGAAATCCAAAGTTTCCTTCAACGCTTTCACAAAAACGTCAATTTCTTCACGAGTATTGTAGAAAGATAAACTTGCTCTTGCAGTTGCTGCAATGCCTAAGTGACGGTGTAATGGTTGAGTGCAATGATGTCCGGAACGAATGGCAATACCTTCTTGATCTAATAGTGTAGATATGTCATTGGCGTGTACATCTTTGGCAGTGAAAGCAGCAAGTGCGGCTCTCCCTAAACCTGCAACTTTAGGTAATGGACCAAACAGACGAATTCCAGGAATTTGTCTTAGTTTTTCAAAAAGATAGCCAGTCAATTCAGATTCATAAGCATAAATTTTATCCATGCCAATATTGCTTAGGTAATCTACTGCTGCACCCAAAGCAATTGTTTCAGCAATAGCTGGCGTACCCGCTTCAAATTTATGAGGTAAATCGGCATAGGTAGAACGATCTAAAAACACTTCAGCAATCATTTCCCCTCCACCTAAAAAGGGAGGCATTTGCCGTAGCAATTCCAACTTGCCATACAAAAAGCCAATTCCAGTTGGAGCGCACATTTTATGCCCGGAAGCTACCAACCAATCACAGTCAAATTGCTGGACATCAATAGGCATATGAGGGACACTTTGGCAAGCATCAATTAAAACTTTGGCTCCGTATTGATGAGCGATCGCACAAATTTCTGTTACGGGACTAATACAACCCAAAGTATTAGAAACATGAACCACCGACACCAATTTTGTTTTGTCAGAAATCAGTGTTTTAAACTGTTCTAAATCAAAATTTTCCTCTGGTGTCAGTTCTACAAACTTGAGCACAGCACCCGTTTTTTGTGCCACAAAATGCCAAGGAACCAAATTACTATGGTGTTCCATAACTGAGAGAATAATTTCATCTCCCCGTTGCAAATTGTTCATTCCCCAACTGTAAGCAACTAAGTTAATAGCTTCACTTGCATTACGGGTAAATACAATTTCTTGACGCGATGCAGCATTGACAAACGCAGCAACTTTATCTCTGACTGCTTCATAAGCTTCAGTTGCTTTAGCACTGAGAGTATGTACGCCACGATGCACGTTAGAATTGTACTGCTCGTAATAATCTCGCAAAGTATTGAGTACGAGCAAAGGTTTTTGTGATGTAGCAGCGTTATCGAAATAAATTAAAGGTTTCCCGTTGACTTCCTGATGTAGTATTGGGAAGTCAGAACGGACTTTATCGGCAAGGGTTTTTTCTTGAGTATAAGTCATGGGATTTTTGGATACATGAATTTAGAACCGCAGATGCACGCAGATGGACGCTGATAGTATCCCAATATTATCCGCGTTCGTCAGCTACAGGCTGCGGTTACTATTAATTATTTGAGTGAGAGATTGTCTCACCGAAACAACAGGTATTTGATTGATGACTTCAGCCGCAAAGGCGTTAACCAATAGGTGGCGAGCATCATCCGCATCAATACCCCGACTTTGTAGATAGAAGATTTCATCATCCTCTAACTGACTCACAGTAGCACCATGGGCGCATTTTACATTATCAGCAGTAATCTCTAATTGTGGCTTGGTGTCAATTCTGGTTTTAGAGGATAGCAACAAATTCTGGTTTAACTGAGCTGCATCCGTTAACTGTGCGGGTTTCGGAACAAAAATTTTACCGTTGAACACTCCATGGGCGCGATCGCTGAGAATACATTTGTGCAACTGTTTGCTCGTACCATAGGGATAATTCAGTGCGATCGCACTGTGAGTATCCGCCAACTGTTCTCCTCCAATCGTCGTCAATCCGTTGAGGACAGTTTCGGTTTGCTCTCCAGTTTGCAAAATCTCTAAATTATGACGTGAAAGCTTTCCACCAAAAGTTACGGCGTGACAACCATACCAACTGTAACGAGCTTGAGACACAGCCGTCTTCCCAATGTGAACAGCCTCAGCACTTTCCGTCTCAATTCGAGTATGATTTACGCGAGCATTTTCCCCAACCCAAATTTCTGTAACCGCATTCGTCAAATACTGTACAGAAGCGCCATCTTTCGTATCTACATCTATATTCTCAGCGTCTAGAAAATTCCTATACTCTTCCACCAAAGTCACGCTACTACCAGTTTCCGCCACAACCAAGCAACGAGGAAGAGAAATTCCAGACTGCTCGCCAGTAGCAACAAATACCAAATGAATTGGTGTTTCCACAACCAGATTCTTTGATACCCAAACGACGGCGACATCAACCATTCCGCTTGTATTAAGAGCAGTAAATAGTTCGTGCGCCCCTTCAGATTGAGCCAAATATTCCTGGATGCGTTGACTATAAGTACTAGGTAAATTAGTTAAATTACTGACTACAACTCCATCTGGCAAACCTGTAACCGAGGATAACTCACATGAATAAACCCCATCGACAAAAACCAATCGACTAGTCGTAGTTTCTGGTAAAGATGGTAGCGATTGGTCATCAATAGAAGTACTATAGCGGCTCTCTACATGAAATTGAATTTTCCGTAAAAAAGATAGATCGCTGAAGCGCCATTCTTCATCACGAGTTGTAGGCAAAGTGGATTGGCGAACCCAAAAAACTGCACGTTCCCGTAATTCCTGCAACCAAGATACATTATTGGAATGCCTTTCAACACCCTGCACGATTTGATTCAACAAATCTATGAGATATGCATCTCTATCCAACACAGTAGATGCCAAATCAATGGAATGCGAGTTAGGAACTGGACTTGGAGAAACAAGAATACTCATTACGCAACCACCTCAACGCCATTTTCTTCCAGCACCCAGTCATAACCGCGAGATTCCAACTCTAGCGCCAGTTCCTTACCACCACTGGTAATAATCTGTCCTCGTGCCATAACATGAACGTAGTCTGGAACGATGTAATTCAGTAACCTTTGGTAGTGAGTAATCATAATTGTCGCATTCTCAGCGCTCGTTAATTGATTAACCCCATTTGCCACAATTTTCAGAGCGTCAATATCCAAACCCGAATCTGTTTCATCCAGAATTGCCAACTTCGGTTCTAAAAGCGCCATCTGTAGAATCTCATTGCGCTTCTTCTCACCACCAGAAAACCCTTCATTCACGCTACGGTTGAGAAAAGCAGAATTCATCTTCACCACTTCCAGCTTTTGCTCCACCAAGTCATCAAAATCAAAAGCGTCCAATTCCTCCAAACCCCGTGCTTTCTGACGAGAGTTGTAAGCCACACGCAAGAAATCCAAATTACTTACACCGGGAATTTCTAAAGGATACTGAAATGCTAGAAATATTCCAGAACGGGCGCGTTCTTCTGGTTCCATCTCCAACAAGTTTTGTCCTTGGAAAATAATTTCTCCGCCAGTCACCTCATACGCAGGATGTCCAGCCAAAACTTTAGAAAAAGTACTCTTTCCAGAACCATTTGGTCCCATAATTGCATGGACTTCACCCAATCGAACCTCAAGGTTTACACCCTTGAGAATTGGTGTCCCATCAACATTTGCCGTCAAATCTTTCACTGACAGCACGACTTCACTATTCTCAATAATCATGATGTGTGTCTTTTTCCTCTCGATCTCGTTCCCAGGCTCAGCCTGGGAATGCTATTCACGAGGCTCTGCCTCAAATGTATCGTGAGGCAGAGCCTCACAGTATGCGTTACCAGGCTGAGCCTGGTAAACGAGAAAGTGTGCGTAACCGGGCTGAGCCTGGTAACGAGAAAGCCTGGTAACGAGAATTACCCAACACTACCTTCCAACTTCAAACTCAACAACTTATCAGCTTCTACAGCAAACTCCATTGGTAGCTGATTGAACACATCCTTACAGAAGCCACTAACCATCATAGAAATTGCATCTTCTGTAGAGATACCGCGTTGTGCAAAGTAGAAGAGTTGATCTTCCCCAATCTTAGAAGTAGAAGCTTCATGCTCTACCTTAGCAGCATTATTCTGCACTTGAATATAGGGAAAAGTATTAGCATGAGCATTATCCCCAATCAACATAGAGTCGCATTGAGAATAATTTCTCGCCCCTTCTGCTTTGGGATTAATTTTTACCAGTCCGCGATAGCTGTTGCTAGAGTTTCCAGCAGAAATCCCCTTAGAAATAATGGTGCTACGAGTGTTCTTACCAACGTGAATCATTTTAGTACCAGTATCAGCTTGCTGCATATTGTTCGTCAGCGCGACTGAATAAAACTCGCCTACAGAATTCTCACCCACTAGCACGCAGCTAGGATATTTCCAGGTAATTGCAGAACCAGTTTCTACTTGAGTCCAAGAAATCTTAGAATTGATACCCTGGCATAAACCGCGCTTGGTGACGAAATTGTAGATACCGCCTTTGCCATTAGCGTCGCCAGCGTACCAGTTCTGAACGGTTGAGTATTTAATTTCAGCGTTGTCTAAAGCAACGAGTTCGACAACAGCAGCGTGCAATTGGTTGCTGTCATACATCGGGGCGGTACAACCTTCAAGATAAGAAACATAGCTTCCTTCCTCAGCGACAATTAGTGTTCGCTCAAATTGCCCAGTTTCACCGTTGTTAATCCGGAAGTAAGTAGACAGTTCCATTGGGCATTTCACTCCCTTGGGAATGTAAACGAAGGAACCATCACTAAATACGGCAGAATTTAGGGCTGCAAAGTAATTATCTGCTACCGGAACAACGCTACCCAAGTACTTTTGTACGAGATCTGGATGTTCTTGCAATGCTTCTGAGATGGAGCAGAAGATAACACCATCTTTAGCTAATTTTTCTTTGAATGTTGTTGCTACGGAAACACTATCGAAAATTGCATCAACGGCAACATTCGCCAACCGCTTCTGTTCTGATAGGGGGATGCCTAACTTTTCAAAGGTTTCCAAGAGCGTTGGATCGACTTCCTCTAAGCTGTTCAGCTTTTGTTTCTTTTGTTTTGGTGCTGAATAATAGATGATGTTTTGATAGTCTATTGCAGGATACTTGACACTCGGCCAAGTTGGTTCAGCCATTTTTTGCCACTGACGGAAAGCCTTGAGGCGAAACTCCAACATAAACTCCGGTTCGTTCTTCTTGGCGGAGATTAGACGGACGATTTCCTCGCTCAGTCCACGCGGAATTGTGTCGGCTTCAATGTCAGTAACAAAGCCGTACTTGTATGGCTGGTTAACTAAGGTTTTGACAGTGGCACTCATCGGCTGTTACTCTTGTGTTCTTTTTCTTAATCTCTTTAAGGACGGAAGACGGAATCTTTAACCGAGCTTCCTTTTTGACGCTAGCCGAGGTGTGACTCGACTGCTATCATAATAAGTATAAGGACTAAAACAACATACGTGTTGTTTAACATATCTTTATTCTACGCTAGATTAGCCATAATTTAGCTTTGTCATGATAAATTTTTGGGACGACGATGGCGACTATCCACCAGTCCTCAACCAAGCAAGATATTTTGGAATATCTTTTAAAACACTCGCAAGCTACGGCTTTCGATCTGGCTGACGCTCTAGACGTTAGCCCGCAAGCAATTCGCCGTCATATTAAAGATTTGGAAGCAGAGCAACTTATATCTCTTGTGTCATCCGTACAAGGGGGAATGGGGCGTCCGCAACATATCTATCAACTGACTCGGCTGGGCAAAGAACGGTTAAATATAAAAGTCAGCGAACGCCTCGGCGATAGCTATGGAAAGTTTGCTGTATCCCTACTAGATACATTAGCGGAAACGGTAGGACGAGATGAAGTTAGTTTAATTCTCAGAAAACAATGGGAACGCAAAGCGCAAGATTATCGAGAACGTCTTGGGGATGCTCCTCTCGCTGAAAGAGTGGCGGCTTTGGTAGAACTGAGAAAAGCTGAAGGTTATATGGCTGAATGTCATCCAGTACCGTCGGGCCAATCATTGGATGACAGTAAGTTCATTTTAACAGAACATAACTGTGCCATTTCCAATGTCGCGGAGTCTTTCCCCAGCGTTTGCGGTCATGAACTAGAAATGTTTGCTGCTGTATTGCCAGATTGTACCGTAGAACGTACTCACTGGATCATTAATGGCGAACACAGGTGTGGATATCTCGTCCAAGCTAGAACATAAATACTTTTCCCATGCCCAATGCCCAATGCCCTATTTTCGACCTAATATATAGTTATTTTATTAAGTGTAAAGTTTTTTGAACGAGCGATTATGAACTTACCTCCGCAATCAACACCACAATTTTTAACATTAGAAGAATCCGCAAAGGTTGATGCTGCTTTACTGTCTTCACCAGAAAAGTTTTTAACTAGAATAACTATTTCATCTCTCAGGCTTTTAAATCATATAGCTCGCGACTATAACGTAACTGTTGAAGATTTAACAGCACAACAAGTTGTTGCTTGGTTTGAGAAAGATAGCAAGATTCGCCGCGAACAGGGTGTTGATGCTGCTTATTTGAAGTGGTAAGAACACCTACAAAGGTATAAAGAAGTTTTATGTATCATTAGATACGATTTTGGTTAGACAACTTGGGAGCCTCCCAATTAGGAACAAACACCCTTACGATTGAAATCGCGGCTATACAAACAAAGTTCACCTACGTGAACTTAATGTTTAGTCCTTGTCCCATATAACCCATAGTCGATGTTTGTAACCGATTTTTTTGCGATCGTGAAAAGAATATGAGAGTATGAATTAGCAAAAACCAATGGCTTATCCTGAAAATAAACCCAGTCTTCCTGAAGTTCACCGTAGCATTTCTATCCCAAATAGTAGTAGCTTTTGGCGCAAGATGCTAGCTTATGCCGGTCCAGGGTATCTTGTTTCAGTTGGATATATGGACCCTGGAAACTGGGCAACTGACATTGCTGGAGGAGCTAAGTTTGGCTACACCCTGTTGACAGTGATTCTGCTGTCAAACTTAATGGCAATATTGCTACAGTCTTTGTGTGTGCGTTTGGGTGTTGCTACGGGGCGAGATTTAGCACAGGCTTGTCGGGATTACCTCAGCCCACGCATCAGCTTTTTTTTGTGGGTACTGTGTGAAATTGCTATTGCTGCTTGTGACTTAGCAGAACTTTTAGGTAGTGCGATCGCCCTGCAACTCCTGTTTGGGATTCCCTTAGTATGGGGTGTGTGCATCACTACAATAGATGTACTTGTATTGTTGTTCTTACAAGGTAAAGGCTTTCGCTATACAGAAGCTTTGGTAATTATGCTTGTAGCAACCATAGGCATTTGTTTCACAGCAGAAATTCTTTTCTCTCGACCTAATTTTGGGAGAATTTTGTTGGGGTATCTACCCAAGCGAGAGATTTTACAGAATCCAGAAATGCTTTATATTGCTATTGGTATTTTAGGGGCAACAGTGATGCCTCACAACTTATACCTACATTCCTCCATCGTACAAACACGCGATTGGCAGCCTACGACTCAAAAGCGATGGGAAGCGATTAAATTTGGCACTATTGATTCAACTTTTGCTCTGTCTTTGGCACTATTTATCAATTCAGCAATTTTAATTGTATCTGCTGCAACGTTTCATTTTTCAGGGAATCAAAATGTAGCAGAAATTCAAGATGCTTATAAACTACTTTCACCATTATTAGGAGTTAGTGCTGCGAGTGCTATTTTTGGTATCGCCTTACTTGCTTCTGGACAAAGTTCAACACTGACAGCAACTTTAGCAGGGCAGATTATAATGGAAGGATTTTTGCAATTTCGCCTTCCGTCATGGTTGCGCCGTCTGGTAACCCGTTTGCTTGCCATCATTCCAGCGTTAATTACTATTATTCTCTTTGGAGAAAAGAGTACAAGCAGCCTCATAGTTCTCTCTCAAGTTATCCTCAGCTTACAGTTACCGTTTGCCGTAATTCCATTGGTGATGTTTACAAGTAATCGTAGCCTGATGGGTGAGTTTGTAAATCCACTATGGCTCAAATCTTTAGCCTACTTTGTTGCCATTATTATCGTTGGCTTAAATGCTTGGCTGTTATTACAAAGTATTTTTAGCTGAGAAATTAATTATGCATTACCCAAAAGTCTTGGTAGGAGCGCTCTTACCGCCGCGCCCTTACCGAGGTACAAGCAGCTTTGCTATTGAACGAGCGAGTAAGCTATGAGTTTTTTACTTTGATTGCGTAATTTAGATCGGAGACTGTGTGGTCATACGTAGATAGAAAACAAGCATTTATAGGAATCCTATTTGATTTCTGAAAAAATCTCAGTACCGTAGGGTGGGCAATGCCCACCCTACGTATATTTCAAAAATTAAATAGGAGTTTTATATCCTGTTTCTATTCCATTATTGCATAAGTTAATATCGGTTTCACCTATAAAAAAGTGTTTATCCTGTAGTACCTTTGACTACCTTTTTTAGTTTTTTATAGAAGTTTATACCATAATTTTATGCTTTCTCAGCAACTGTCTCATGGTAACAAATCCGATGTCAAAACTATTTTGATTTTGGCAGCCAATCCCACAGATACATCTCGGCTACGGCTTGATAAAGAAGTACGGGAAATTGATGAAGGATTGCGAAGAGCATCTAAGCGAGAGCGGTTCAGGTTAGAACAGAAGTGGGCAGTGCGCCAGCGTGATTTCTACCGCGCTATCTTGGATTACCAACCCCAAATTGTTCACTTTAGCGGGCATGGTACAGGTGTGAATGGTATTGTCTTAGAAGATGAAACTGACCAGCCAGTCGAAGTTAACGCCTCAGTATTGGCAAGTATGTTCAAGCTATTTGCCACAAAGGGAGTGGAGTGTGTAATTCTCAATGCCTGCTATAGTGAGGTACAGGCAAAAGCTATTAGCCAACACGTTAAATATGTGATTGGCATGAACCAAGAGGTTGGGGATAAAGCAGCAATAGCATTTTCTGTGGCATTTTATGATGCTCTCGCATCTGGAGAACAGATGGAGTTTGCTTATGAATTAGGTTGCTCGGTCTTAGTAAATTATTTGGAGCAGCAAACTCCAGTTTTATTTAAAAAAGACAAAACTAGTATCATTCCTATCCAACCAGAAGTAGATACTCTTCCACCCAATCCATATCAAGGATTAGCAGCATTTGGAGAAGAGGATGCAGCATTCTTTTTTGGTAGAGAAACCTTTGTCAATGGCTTGGTAGAAGCAGTTAATAAACAGCCTTTAGTTTCAGTCATTGGTCCCTCTGGGAGTGGGAAATCTTCTGTAGTGTATGCGGGGTTAATTCCCAAACTATGTCAGACAGAAAATTGGGTAATTGAATCATTTCGTCCTGGCAATCAACCATTTTATCAGCTAGCATCTGCGCTAGTTCGTCAATTAGTACCGGAAGTTGATGAAATTCAACAATTGCGATCGGCAGCAGGACTAGATAAAAATATACAGCAAGGTGTCGTTACCTTGCAGCAGATAACGTCTCGTATTAAAGAACGTCACCCGAATAAACGTCTTCTACTGTTTGTGGATCAATTTGAAGAACTCTACACCCTTTGTCAGAAAGAAGAACAAGAACGTTTTGCCGATCTGATGCTTCAAGCTGTTCGTCAAAATCATTTAACATTGGTTTTTACATTACGGGCTGACTTCTACGGCTTTGTCCTTGCCTATCGTCCTTTACGAGATGCATTGCAGCAGTTTGCACCGCAATTGTTGAGTGCAATGAATCGCGACGAACTACGAAGAGCAATTGAGCAACCAGCGCAGAAGATAGAAGTCCAATTAGAACCACAATTGTCGCAACGAATTTTAGAGGATGTTGGCAATGAACCGGGGAATCTTCCATTGCTAGAGTTTGCCCTGACTCAACTTTGGTCATTACAGCAAAACCGCACACTCACTCATCAAGCATACCAAGAGATAGGGGGTGTGAAAAAAGCGCTAGCAAATCATGCCGAGCAAGTTTACCAAAAATTGAGTGAAACACAACAAAAAGCTGCACGGCGCATCTTTGTGCAATTAGTACGTCCTGGGGAAGGAACTGAAGATACTCGTCGCATTGCCACCCGGAAAGAAGTAGGAGATGAGAATTGGGGATTGGTGAGCGATTTAGCAGGACACACAGCCCGTTTGGTTGTCACCGGATACGATGAGAAATCTGAAGAAGATACAGTGGAGGTTGTGCATGAAGCCCTAATCCGAGAATGGCAGACTCTACGCGAGTGGATGAAAAAAGACCGTTTGTTTCGAGCTTGGCAAGAGCGGTTGAGGGATATTATACATCAGTGGGAAGAGACAAAACACGATGAAGGAGTCCTGTTGCGTGGTGTACCTTTGTCAGAAGCAGAAGAAAAATTGCAGCAACGTCGCGAAGAGCTAAGTCTATCAGAGCAAAACTTTATCCAACTCAGTATTGAATTACGCGATCGCCAGCTTCGAGAAGAGAAAGCCCGTAGACGAAGGGGAATTGCTAGCGTCTCAACGGCAGCATTGTCGATTATGACAATATTAGGATGCACAGCTTGGTATCAGTTGCAACAAGCAAAACTCAACTTTGCTATAGCCAACCGCTACTCACAAGCGTTTATTGTTATGGCTGAGCGTGGAAACAAGAAAGAAGCATTAAATCAGTTTACCGAAGCGCTGCGCCTCAATCCTAACAATGCTAACGCCTACTACAACCGAGGATTTGTCCGTCATGAGTTGGGAGACGACAAAGGCGCATTAGAAGATTTCGTACAAGCCCTGCGTTTAGATCCTAACTATGATAGGGCTTACAATGGTCGAGGGCTTATCCGTCAAAACTTGGGAAATAACAAAGACGCATTAGAAGATTACAACCAAGCGTTGCGCCTAGATCCTAACTACGCTGCAGCTTACAATAACCGAGGGAATGTACGTAGAGAGTTGGGAGATAACAAAGGCGCTTTAGAAGATTACAATCAAGCGTTGCGCCTAGATCCTCGCTATGCTGTAGCTTACAATAACCGAGGGAATGTACGTAGAGAGTTGGGAGACAACAAAGGGGCAACAGAAGATTTCAATCAAGCGCTGCGCCTAGACCCTAAATATGCTAACGCCTACAACAATCGAGGGCTGCGCTTTAACTTTAGACGATTACAACCAAGCCTTGCGCCTAGATCCTAACTTTACTAAAGCTTACAACAACCGAAAGAGTCTCCTTGCAAAGTTGAGAAACAACAATTGATACTGGTTAATTATGAATAAATAAAACGACAAAAAGTCCGCTGACGCGGACTTTATTGGTATAGCCTCAGACTTCCAGTCTGAAGACATTATGTAACCATTCATTAAGCGTAATTATTATTAGTATTACGCGGGCTGCGAGCTCCTGCAGCTGCTCCAACCATTGAGGCAAGTAAACCTAACAAAGAACCAAAGACAAACCACCACAAACCTCGACGCAAGTTGCCTGCAACTTCAGCAGCCTGTTGAGCGCTTACATTAGGAGTGTTTTGAGGTACATTTACGCCACCTTGCTGTACTTGGTTAACAACTTCTCCAGCGTTAGAAGCCGCAATACCAAAAGCACCTGACACTCCACTAGCTAACAACCAAGAACTCAACGCCAAAGTTGTTGCCCACAATATTGCACCATTGAGAAGAGCTGTATTTCGGTTCATGGGACCGCAAGCACGAGCCATTACCCAACCACCAGTGAACAATGAAATCAACAAAGCAATAGTTGACCAAATACCCACATTGCCAGCAACATTGGGTGCAAGAGATCTGGGTGCGCCCGATCCTTCAATTGTTCCAGCCCCAATTGCTGCAAACATAGAACTTAATATTAATTGAGTTGCTAATGCAATTAACAGACCGGAAATGATGGGACCCCAACGAACGCGATCGTGGTACTCAGTAATTCGACCTACTACAGCAGGTTCGTTAATAACCTCGTCACCTACTCGATTTGTGTATGACATACTCTATCTTCCCCTTACCAATTGAGTAAAGTTTTTACTTCAAAATCGTCAAATAGTAACTAGAATTAAATTGCTTTTTTTGATTTTTAATATCTACCACTAGAAATACTTCTCTTGTCTATCTTTAGATATAAAACAACTCTAAAAAATCACACAAATCTTAAAAAATATTAACAACTCTTTTTTTACTAATTTGGCATGAGAATGAATGTTTTTATCGAAGCAATTTAGGGCTTGAATTTTTACCTAGGTTATACATTTCTT
The DNA here is from genome assembly GCF_045865695.1 of Scytonema hankhaensis NUACC26. Lineage (NCBI taxonomy): Bacteria > Bacillati > Cyanobacteriota > Cyanophyceae > Nostocales > Scytonemataceae > Scytonema > Scytonema hankhaensis. The sequence goes on along the minus strand of NZ_BAACAP010000164.1, from coordinate 29,556 downwards.
TAACTATATCATATTTATTAGACATAGTTTATTTCTTTAAAGACTTTAATAAATAATTATTGGGTTATTGAATAACACTCCAATTTATTCTGAGTCATTAGTTAAATGAAAAATGTTTACCATATAGAGATCTTATTGACTTTTTGAAACATACGTAGGGGAGACACCCGAAGAGCGCGGGTTCCCCCGCGACTACTAGGAGTGGCGTTGGGCATTGCCCACTACAAGATTTAATGGTGGGCAATGCCCAACCTACATAACCTAAAATTATTTATAAATGATCTAGGATTACTAAGTAGTGAAAGTAATCTAAGACAAGCTCAAAAATTTTGAATAACAATGCTGAAACGGTGAATAATGAACAGTTTTGATGAAGAATGTATATTAAATTAGTTAGTGGTTAGTTACTCTATTAACAACTAACAACTAACAACTAACTCCTATCGTAATTTTACTGCTGTTCCTGTTGCTGTAATAAGTATGAGAACACCTGATTGGTCAACATTAATAGTGCCAGTATCAATTTCAATACCAATAACGGCATCCGCACCCAAACGCCTTGCTCGTAGAGATAGTTCTTCTATTGCTTTCTGTTGACCCTGCTCGAACAGTCGTTCGTAACTTCCAGTCCGTCCACCAATGATGTCTCGGATACTGGCAAAGAAATCTCGCAGGAAGTTGCTTCCGTAGACTACTTCTGCAGTTACAATGCCCAAATATGAATCAACAATAGACCCTTGAATAACATCAGTTGTAGTCAAAATCATAAATCAAACCTCGATCGCATTGCAAAGGAAGAACACGGGCGTTAATTCTATTTGATATGCTAACGTTCTGCTTTACCTATCAGGGGGTAGGTAAAAATTAGTTTCAAGAAAACTTCCTGAAGAGGTAAAAAGCTAATGAAATAGGTGAATTAAGGTACACACTTGTAGGAAAATAGTCTTTGCCCGTTTATACGGTTCATCTATCACGGGTACTAACGCTGAGACTTCGATTGAGTTAAGTCAGCACTTTGAACGCGACTATCGCTTGTCTTTTATTGCTCGATCCAATAACTTGTATTAAATAAAACAATGGCTTTAACGTACTTTTACAGACTCATGAAAATTCTTCATAAATCTTGTACAAAAGTAAATACGGGCTGTTTGCAAAACAAGATATTTTTGTTTTAATGGACAAGCGATCGAGAAAACTTTGAAAAAGTTGTAAAAAATATCAGGAAAATTACTGTGTACAAGCAAACATCTTTTATAGTAAGTCTTTTCATTATTGGCAGTATTGCCGTAACAATACCATCAGTGGCTCGCGCTCAAAGCATTTTGCCACAGCAAAGTTCTCAAGAGTTGAAGGAACTTCTAGACGAAGGACGACGACTCGTAGATACAGGAGATTACAACAATGCGATCGCTGTCTATCAAAGAGCCACAACTTTAGAGCCAAAAAATGCTACAATATATGCTGGAATTGGCTATCTCTACGCCCAACAAGGGAATTTTCCCGAAGCATTATCGGCGTATCGGCGTGCAGTAGCACTCAACCCCAATAATGGCGATTATCAGTACGCTTTAGGTTACGTAAGTGGTAACTTGGGGGATAACAAAACAGCCAAAGAAGCTTATAGACTTGCAATACAAGGCAATCGGACTAATGCCAATGCCTACATAGGGTTATCAACAGTCCTCTTGCGTTTGGGAGAGTACGCAAATGCCAAATGGGCATTTGAACAAGCCCTCAAACTAGACCCCAAAAATCCTCAAGTGTTTGAGTTGCGGGGTAACATATTGATGAAGCAAGGAAAGTCTAAAGAAGCGATCGCAGTCTTCAAACAAGCTAGAGAATTATACGAACGCCAAGGCAAGTCAGAAAGCGTAGTCCGCTTAGAAGCCGTGCTCCGCAACTTAGGAGTTTAATCGGCACACGATTGTTCAGTTACCAGTTATCAGTTACAAAACAACATTATCTTATTACTACTTATCTATCTATTACTCACTGGTCACTGGTCACTGATTACTGTCTACCGGAAACTATTCGTGAGATTATTCGTCACTAAAATAAAGGTATCCCATATTTAAAACTTAACGTCTGAATGCTCAATGTCTGATAGAAGTCAAAGCAATGCCATAAAAGCAAATTCCCTTGACCCGATCGAGGGGGTCAAGGGTATATCACTTTGTACCAATATCATGAAAAACGACCTGAACTTAGTTGAACTCTAACTGATGAGCGCATACGCTCGTGTTTGATAAGAAATTAATATGCAACCATTAGCCCCTAGGGAACCACCCGTTTGCCGATCTGACTTGTTGCTACAGTCTTTTTTAATGACATTAGTTAGTTTTTTTTAGGTAACTGTTGTATGGGCTGAGGTGGTTCAAGTAGTTTGAGGCGGTTGGTGTTGCTAGAAGAATCGACTCGGGAGATAAGTTCCTGGAGGCGATCGCTACTACCATTTTGTTTTTGTCTGGACATAAGTTTCAACTCCTTTGTGGCAGATACCCTAATAGAAAATCAAGCAAACCAAAATTATACATCAACTACGGTTTGTTTGGCAAGATCCAGAGAGAATATGAGATCTTCCTACTTATGGTGTATCATCATTTGTGCATTTGGCGATGGTACTCCTGATACTTTTTTTAAGAAACGATGAAGAAAATGTAAGGATTTGGGTTTGTACGCAAATTCTACTACGTTTTGGTCACGCAGGCTCTGCAAGAATTTCCGCGATCGCATGGTAGGAAACCCGATCTTCTTAAAATAGAATTTCAACTCTTCATCCACACTGCTAAGATCGAGCAGTCCATTCCTAACTCCCTTAAGAGCAACAGTAGATTGAGTCATTGGCACAAACGAGATTTGGACATTTTTTACTTGAGATATGTAAGCATCAGTTAGTGTCTTCATAGCTAGATAAGTACTACCCTGACTACCAATCCTTATCTCTGAGTTGACTTGGGAGTCGGCGGGTTGATGAGTGACAGAGTTATGGACATTACTACAGCTAAATAATTCCCCTAAAAATATAGTCGTACTGAGGGTTGCGATCGCCCATAAGTTATTCATTGTTTAATATACTTTTTATATAAAGTTTTTCCATCTTCCTAACAGGTTAAACTATAAACTCATTTTTTAATCCAGTCGAAGCTTGCGATTTATATCGGTCGGGAGGTCGGACTCCTCACTAACCACTCTCTCAATCCGGTGGCTCCACCTGGGAACGAGTATTTGCCAACAGTATCGTTAAGAAAGGGGGCTTTGAGAGAATTTCCACCCCTTTTTAAAGATATGGTGTACACACAAGTTGAATTTACCCCCCTTAATCCCCCCTTATAAAGGGAGGAAACTGAACTAAAACCTCGATTTGTAAGTTATTACAGATTTGTGCGTACACCGCAGCCTTTTTAAGAGGGGCTAGGGAGGATCTTGAGACAACAGTAGAATTTACAAATATCTTCTTAGAAATTGTTTTTTTCAACTTCTGAATTTACGTAAGTCCTACGGATAAAACTAGTAATTTTACTGAACAAATCAAGATTTTTTGTTTATTAATAATTTACTGAATATTAGTAGAAATTTTCTATACACCTTCTTGAGTTCTATGTTATGACTATAAGCAGTCATTTTTACCGGGATGTGTCTGAGCATATAACCATTATGAGAATTGTAAAAGGTTTTGTTTTTTTTGAAGAAACATACATTCTTAATAAAGAGCTTATTTTTTTAAATAAAAATATAAGAAAGCTTAATGACTAATATTTTTGAATAAAATATGAGCGATAGATTATACTCCAATCAATATTTCTATCTATTTTTTAAATTGATAAATCATTGAAAATTCTAAAGGAATCGTCTATACATTTATTACAGGATCGTTACCATGCGTAAGCCAGTTCTAACAATTTTCTATCAATTCAATCCTTGGTATAGTACTATCGGAGGTATTCAAACACTCATTAAAATTTTCCTCAAATATGCACCTAACGAATTTGAAGTTAGGCTTGTAGGAACAGCGTACAAGCCTGATGGAACTATTGGAAAATGGCAAGATGTAGAATTTGAAGGTAAAAAAATTAAGTTTTTACCTTTGTTTGCATTAGAAAATGATAATGTTAGAAGTCTAGTACCAACAACAATAAAGTATACAACTCAACTTTTAAAATATTGCTGTGAATCAGACTTCATGCATTTTCATCGCTTGGAGCCAACCTTAGCATCTCTTCATTGGCAGGGAGAAAAAACCCTATTTATTCACAATGATATTCGGACACAAATGCAAGGCGTGGCTAATACTAAGGCAATGCTTTGGCAGAAGTTTCCTGCTGCTTATTTTGTTTTAGAAAAGCTTTTAGTAAGTCAATTCGATCGCATACTCTCGTGCAATACTGATAGTGCAGAACTATATCGCCAGCGTTATCCCAAGAATGCAGACCGTATTGCTTATATTAAGAATTCATATGATAATGAAGTCTTCTATCCATTGAATTCAAAAGACCGAGAAACTCAAAGACGCGAACTAGCTTATAAATTGGGGTTACCAGATAAAACACGCTTTGTTCTATTTGCAGGACGACTGCATCCACAAAAAGATCCTATTTTGCTAGTACGTACACTTGCTGCTTTGGGAGATTCAAACGTTCATCTCCTCATAGCTGGTTCTGGAGAATTAGATACAGAAGTTCGTACAGAAATTGGTCATTTAGGGTTGTGCAGTCAGGTAACAATGCTTGGTGCAGTAACCCAGAATGAACTTGCACGGTTGCATCGTTTATGCAGTGTTTTTATCCTCACAAGTGTTTATGAAGGTTTACCCTTGGTAGTTCTAGAAGCGCTTGCGAGTGGGACACCAGTTGTGACAACAAAATGTGGAGAAACACCAAAATTTCTCACACCAAATAGTGGAATTGTATGTTCTGAACGTACTCCGACTTGTATAGCGGATGCTGTAAGAAAGATTTTACTGCATCCAGAAAATTTTCCTTCGGAGTCTTGCGTACAAGCTGCAAGTCCTTATGCTGCATTTAATGTTGTCACTCAAGTTTACAACGATATGTGGCAACGCTGGGAAAGGAGACAGGGAATAGGGGGTAGGAGTTGGTAAAGAGTCATTTTTCTGACAACTCAGCATTTTATCTTGACATAAACCTGCACGTGGAGTAACACAAATTAGATATGAAAATTGCAGTGATCGGCGCAAAAGGTCTTCCTCCCAAACAGGGTGGTATCGAGCATTATTGTGCAGAAGTTTATCCTCGTATGGTCGCACAGGGTCATAGTGTGGATTTATTTGCCCGCAGTTCCTATGCACAAAGTTCTTGGTTAAAGAGTTACAAATTTCAGGGTGTCCGGGTGATTCCCCTACCTGATTGTCACGTTAAAGGGGTGGACGCCTTTATGACTTCAGCTATAGGAGCGCTCGCAACTGCACTGAAGAATTACGATATCGTTCATTTCCAAGCACTTGGTCCATCTCTATTTACTCGTCTAGCAAGAATTAATTTCTCTACGAAAGTTGTGGTTACTTGTCACGGACTAGATTGGCAACGCGCTAAATGGGGGAACTTTTCGACTCGTCTGATTCAAACAGGGGAGAAGGAAGCAGTTAATTTTGCTCATGGATTGATTGTGGTATCCGAAGCCTTGAAATCGTATTTTTTACAAACCTATGGTAGGGAGACAATTTACATTCCCAACGCCCCAGCTAACTACGCTCAATCAGACCCAACTTTTACCTATGGCACCTCTCTTGGTTTGACTCCAGGTCGTTACATCTTATTTTTAGGCAGGCTAGTACCGGAAAAGCGTCCCGATTTGTTAGTTGAAGCCTTTAGTCGTCTCAGACCAGATGGATGGAAGTTAGTTTTAGCTGGAGGTATCAGCGATACAAAAGGATTCACTTCTAAGCTTTTAGAAAAGGTTGCAAATCATCGCAATATCATGTTTGCAGGCGAACTTCGAGGTCCTCGACTGTGGGAAATTGTTCGAGGAGCCGGATTATTTGTTCTTCCTTCCGATTTAGAGGGACTACCTCTAGCTTTATTAGAAGCTATGAAGGAAGGCATACCAGTACTAGCAAGCAATATAGCACCCCACCAACAATTGATCGGTGAGGGACGGGGAATGCTTTTTGAGGCTGGAAGTATAGACTCTTGTATTCGTTCTTTAGATTGGATCGTCAATCGCCCCGACGAGATGAAGTTAATGGCTGAAAACGCACAAAAGTATGTGATGCAAAATTACAGTTGGGAGCAAATTTGTACAGAACACTTAAAAGTTTATAAAACTCTTCTGAATGATTCTGAACCAATTGTGAGTTTGCCTAAATTTAGAACAAGTTGAATAAGTTTGTCATTTGTCATTTGTTATTTGTAAGGATTTTAATTGTGTTTACATATCTTTACATTTTGTCTATTCTGGCTGACTTACTTAGAGTACTATGACTAAAATCAAAAATTTCAACCTCAATTTTCTAAATTTCCTCAAGACATAAGGGTATACGTGATGGAAAAAAACTTGACATACATAATAACGGTGTTAAAACGGCAAAGTTTGCCTGCTATAGCTACATTCATTGCTGTTATTGGTGGTGCTTTTGCCTATTTGAGTGTGACTCCACGTTTGTACGAAACGTCAGCACGACTTATGCTCGATAGCAAAAGCGTGAGTGTTTCTGAATTAGGTAGAGACTTAATTCAAATGTCTTCTACACCAGGTGGAGCAAATCCCCTCGCAGATCAGGCAGAACTTGTGATGTCGCAACGGGTTTTGGAACGAGCGATCGCATTAGCGACAAGCAATTCTCCAAAGAATTCATCCCAACCAACACCCACTACAGGCGCTCTTCGCAAACAGTTAAAAGTCAAAATTGTTCCTGCGACTAATATCCTTGAACTGACTTATCGAGATCGAGACCCCGATTGGACTGTGAATGTTCTCAATGCTGTCTCTCAAACAATGGTTGATAACAACATCAAAGCCATCCGTTCTGAAGCAACTAAAGTTCGAGAATTTTTAGAACAAGAAGTCCCATTAGCTAGAACACAACTTCAACAAGCAGAGACGGCTGAAAATAAATACAGACAAACTAGCGGTCTTGTCTCCTCTGAAGAGCAAACAAAAACAATAGTGGAGAGTATAGCTGTTTTAGAAAACCAGGAACGGGCTTTGTTAGTTCAATGGCAAGAAGTGCGATCGCAGAAAGCTTCTTTACAAGAAATTACTAAAGCTAGCTCTATTGGTAAAGCTTACGCTGCTGTACGAGGGGGACAAAATGAAGAACTGAAGAAATTACGAGCTAAGTTAGTAGACTTAGAACAAGAAGCTATTCAAACTCGTTTGCGATTTACAGAGCAACATCCTACTTTAATATCTCTGACGGAACAACGTGACACTGTTCGCGCCTTATATCAACAAGAACTAGCTCGCGTATCAACAGAAAATCAAGCTCCCAAAAATGTAGCTACAGACCAATTGAGTCAGGATCTCACATCACAACTGATCGCAAGAGAAGTTGAGAGGAGGGCAATTGAAAATAAGTTAAAACTGACACGGACTGAAAAAACTGACCTCATGACTCGTCTTGCTCAGATCCCAATTAAACAACAACAGTTAACTGCACTTTCCCGTAAAAGGGAAGAGGCGGCTGTGTCACTCAAATTCCTTCAAAGCAAACTAGAGGAAGCACGTATCGCTGAAGCACAAAAAGTCAGCAACATTCACGTTATAGAAGAAGCCACATTACCAACTTCACCCGCGTCTCCTAACGTGAAAGTCATTTTCGTGCTTGCTGTTGTATTTGGAGCCATTCTAGCCACAGGTATTGTGCTGGTTCTAGAAGTGATGGATAACACCCTAAAAGATGCGTCGGAAGCAGAGAAATTACTACAGTTACCGTTGATAGGAGTATTGCCGCAATTACCTGCTACAGCCCTCAGTCTTACACCAGCCGAACAATTTCTAGATAACGTTGGGTTGGTTGAGCCATACCGGACGTTGTTCAAGAATTTAGAGTTCCGTACTCCTGACGATGTTAAATTAATTGTCGTTAGCAGCACTATTTCTGGTGAAGGGAAATCAATAGTTGTTTCTCACTTAGCCGCCGTATCCGCCATGCTATCTCGACGGACATTAGTCATTGATGCAGACTTGCGAAGACCGATACAGCACACCCTATTCAATCTAGCTCCAAATTCAGGAATTAGTGATGTCATTAATGGCGATAAATCTCTGTTAGAAGCTGTACAGCCTACAACGATTGAAAACCTTTCTGTCTTAACATATGGCAATCCATACGGGCGTCCCTCCCAATTGCTAGAGTCAGTTGCGATGAAATCTCTATTAGCAGAGGCTGCTAATTCTTATGATTTAGTTATTATAGATACTCCTCCTTTAAGTGTTTGCGCTGATAGTACAACACTAGCCAAATATAGCGACGGAATTATTATCGTGACACGTCCTAGCTTTACAGTTAAGGAAATACTGCAAAAATCAGTATCAGAATTAACTCAGAATCGTATACCAATACTGGGCGTTGTCGTCAATGGAATGACATCTCTGACAGAAAAGTACTATCGCTATCCCAAAGATAATTACCGACCTACAAAGCAATTAGTGGCTTTGGAGTCTGGCTTTAAAAATTCTACAAGAGGTTTTAGGTCTAAATAATGTTACTGAATAAGTTTCAAAATCGTTATTTTTACCAGCGACTGTTTGTAGGATTGACAGGCGTGGGAGTTGGTCTAGTTTCGGGAGTTCTTGTTGGTGTTAACCCGCAATTACTAGCTGTGGGTTTGGTCGGAGTCATCGTGCTCGTTTCGTTTTTTGCCAAATTTCCGCAAACGGTACTGTGTCTATTAATATTCCGTAGCTCTCTTGATATCTTCTCTGCTCAACAATTACCAGCTGCGTTTGCTCTTGGGTTAGACGCTTTGACCTTACTTTACGTGACTCTACAGTTACTGTTAGGTCAATCTATCAAAATTGATAAGTTTTGGTGGTTATTTGCTTTTTGGGTAGCTTTACAAGGACTGTGGGTCATACTTTTACCTTTAGGAGGGTTAGGGCTAGACGGCTCTTATTTACTCGGTTCCGTTCGGGAATGGCTACGCTTGTTTACTTGGTTGATGGTTTATCTGTTGGTAATGCAATTACAGGATAAAGTTCATCCCAACCAAGTTGTCTCTAGTTTGTTTTTTGGTTTGATGGTGCCACTGACCGCAGCTACAATGCAAACATTTTTGCCTCTGTCGCTTCTACCTCCCATACTGGTTAATATGGCAACAGACCCAACAGGCGGAAGTGTTTCTCGTATTAATGGTACCCTTGGTCATCCAAATACTTTTGCTACTTTTCTCTTACTATTTATTGGTCTCACTTTTTGGAAACAGCAACAAGCACGGTATCGCTTACCTTGGTTGCTTTTATTGGGTGCGATCGCTTTCTTTTTTGTAGGTACTAAGGCTTTATTCAGTCTCATGATGCTGGCGACTTTTATTTTTGTGTTGCTAGTTCCCAAATTAAATATTCCAAACCTCCTTGGGGGAGTTGTTTTGTTTGCAATTGTGATTGGTTTATTTACCAGTACGGAGTTTGGTCAAGAGCGTCTTGCTTCTATTATGGCAACTCCTCTTTTGAACCCAGATATGGATATTTCTCGAGCTATTCTTTTGTCTCAAGGTGATGGTAATAGTTTTAATTGGCGTCTTGCTCAGTGGACTTACTTACTGGGACAATGGCAAAATTTTCCATGGTTGGGTTTTGGCTTGGGTATTAGTGATTCTGTCAGCCAAAACGGGCTTTTACCCCATAATGATTACGTTCGAGCTTTGATCGAGGGAGGAATTGTGGGTATGGTCACTTTTCTCACTTTTCTTAGCTCTTATGTAGTTCGGCTCTTGCAATTAATTCGTTCCGCACCTAGTGGAAGTTCGCAACGCAGTTTCTGTCAAATGTTGCTAGCAGTTTTCTTGGCAATACCTGTTGGCATGATTACGGAAAATATTTGGAGTCATACAACTTTGTTTTTTTATTGGTCAACTTTGATAGCAGTTGCTGGTTGGAACTGGCATGAATTAAAGACGGGAGAAGGATCTGCGATCGCTAATCATTTTCCTAATTTTCCATAATGAATTAGGATTCACATCTACAAGAATTCTATTTAATTTTTGAAATACACGTAGGGTGGGCACTGCCCACAAACATTGAACGGTGGGCAGTGCCCACCCTACTTTCCAATCCCAAATCCAAAATCCAAAATATGCCAAAAGTTTCTGTTGTTATTCCTGCATACAATGCCATAGCTTATCTTCCTGAGACTATGGAAAGTGTTTTAAATCAAACTTTTAATAGTTTTGAAGTGATAGTCGTTAATGATGGTAGTTTAGATAAAACCGAACAATGGGTTGCTCAAATTCAAGATCCTAGGGTAAAACTAATTTCTCAAGAAAACCAAGGCTTGTCTGGAGCTAGAAATACCGGAATTCTTCACGCTCGGGGAGATTATATAGCTTTTCTCGATTCAGATGATATTTGGGAACCCACTAAATTAGAAAAACAAGCCAGTATCCTTGACGAACATCCGGAAGTTGGTTTAGTTTATACTTGGGTTGCTTACATCAACGAGCAAAGCCAATCTACTGGTAAAGTATTTAAGCATCAAGCGGAAGGTGATGTCTGGAAAAAGCTAACTGAACATAATATCGTAGAGTGTGGTAGCGTTGCCATGGTACGTCGCTCCTGCTTTGAAACTTGTGGTGTTTTCGATCGCACCTTGGTTTCTTTTGTAGAAGATTGGGATATGTGGCTTCGTATTGCTTCCAAATATCCCTTTAAGGTTGTGAAAGAGCCTTTGGTTTATTACCGACAGCGCTCAAATAGTGCATCTAAAAATTGGGAAGCGATGGCGCAAAGTTTCCAGATAGTTATTGAAAAAGCTTTTGCTTCTGTACCTACTGAATTGCAGTATTTAAAAAATAGAAGCTATGCTTCTGCTAACCTTTGTTTAGCTTGGAAACCACTGCAAAACCAGCAGAAGGATTATCAAAAAACTATTTATTTTCTTAAACAAGCTTCGAATTATTATCCTGGAATACGCTTTTCTAAGGAATTTATTCGTCTTCGTATAGCTGCTATCACTATGCGCTGGTTGGGGAATAATGGTTATAAGCAACTGCTAACAATTTTTCACACTTTGCGTCGTTATGCAGTAGCTATTGCACGTTAGATCGGTTTGTAGGCTTGGAGAAATCATGAATCTCACGCAAAGGCGCAAAGGCGCAAAGGTTTAAAATTTGCCAATTTTTATAGATATTGTGCTGAATTATGTATGGAATATCGTCCTAGTATAAGTAGGATGAGAAGGGCGCAAGGAAAATTGTGGACAGCTATTTGTACTCGACCACAAATTCTACTAGACATATCCGTTTGGAAGTCAAGTACCAAGTTGTTCATGAGACTTCTTTTGATTCAGAATATTGCTAGTCTTTTACTCCGTGTTAATCGCCAAATGTCAATTCAGTACGATTCCCGATTACAACTAGATAAATGAGAGTTAATCTGAAAGTATTGTTTCAGCAGATGACTGAATAATTCGTAGTTCGTAATTCAAAAGTTATGAATTCATTTACAACTCAAACTAGGACTGCATATGCCAAAAATTTCTGTAGTCATACCAGCATACAACGCCGAACTGACTATTGCAGAAACTATAAATTCTGTTTTGTTACAAACCTTTACAAATTTTGAAATTATTATTATTAATGATGGTTCAAAAGATAAAACTTTAGAAATAGTAAAAGGTGTAAACGATAAGCGAGTGAAGGTTTTCTCTTATGAAAATGGTGGTTTGCCAACGGCTCGCAATCGAGGTATAGCTTGTGCAATAGGAGAGTTTATTGCTTTTCTTGATGCTGATGATTTGTGGACACAAAATAAATTGGAATTACAACTAGCAGCATTGCAACAGAATCCAGAAGCAGGAGTTGCATATAGCTGGACTTGTTTTATGGATGTAGATGAACAAGGCAAGCCTATATCATTTCATCCATCACCTTCCTATTTTTTTGTAGGTGATGTTTATAAAAATCTATTAGTTAGTGATTTCATTCATAGTGGTTCAAATACTTTAATTCGCAAAGAGGCAGTAGAATCAATAGGAGAATTTGACCCCACACTCAAGTCATGCGAAGACTGGGATTATTGGCTGCGTTTAGCAGCTAAATGGAATTTTGTTGTGGTACCCAAACACCAAGTTCTTTATCGTCGTACACCTGGAGCGATGTCTTCTAAAGTTGAGGTGATGAAGCAAGCTTCACTTATGGTAATGGAAAAAGCATATAAAGTTGCTCCATTAGAATTGCAATATTTGAAAAAATATACTTTCACTAGTTTTCATAAATATTGTGCTAGTCTGTATTTGCAGTATCGTATAGATACAAGTGGTATCAGTCAAGCACAAGAACACTTGTGGACGGCGCTTTGTTTACAACCTCAAATTTTGCTCGAACAAGCTACGCAAAAATTACTCATAAAGTTGTTTTTAAAACGAGTGTTTCCAACACACATTGCTAATTACTTATTCCAATGGATGAGAAAATCTATTGCCATGAACGATCCAAGATTTGAAATATGAAAAACTTCTTTATTTTTCCATCTTTGGAACAGGGTGATATTAGCGAACAAAAGCCTTTGTTCTCCAACCATCACTTACAACCAACTGTTGCGTTATTGCACTGTTACGACCTCATTGATGATTTTTTAGATAGTATCAATATTTCCTTTGAGACTTTCTGTAATGAGTTTGTAGGTAGCTGGATGTTCGGCTACATTGACGCATTGCAAAAAGTTGGCGTTCGGACAGTACTTTTTTGTATTTCAGCACGAGTGGAAGAAGTCTCTCGCTTTACTCACAAACCTACAGGTGCAACAATATGCGTTTTACCTACATCTTGGATGTACCGTATTTTCCGCAAGGTACGTCGCAGGTCTCTTAATCTTTACGGAGCGAGTGACAGTCAGTCTTTTAAAGATATTCAAGATGAGAATCTCCTGCGCCGTTCTTTTCTCTCACCAATTAAAGATTTAGCGAAAAGTTTGGGGAGTTATTTGTCTACACCCTTGAACTTGTTAGCTCGCGAACTGCGACGTGAGAATTGCCAAGCCATCCTCTGTCAAGAATATGAGTATGCTCGTTTTGATGCTTGCGTGCTTTTAGGGAAATTCATGCGTTTACCAGTGTTTGCGACTTTCCAAGGAGGCGATCGCACTCAAAGTTGGTTAGAATCTCCCTTACGACAATTAGCATTTCAAGCTTGTAGGGGGGTGATTATTGCCACACAAATAGAGATTCAGCGCGTGTGCGATCGCTATCAAGTCCCTATCAGCAAGGTTGCTCGCATTTTTAATCCCTTAGAAGTGTCATCTTGGCAACCAATAAACCGTCAACAAGCAAGAGTAAAGCTGAACATTCCTTTGAATGCTAAAGTTGTTGTTTGGCATGGACGGGTAGAGATAGAACGTAAAGGATTGGATATCCTGTTGAAAGCTTGGCAACATCTGTGTGACAAACATCCTCAAGAAGATTTGAAGTTGCTTGTAATTGGAACGGGTAGCGATGCTGAGAGATTTCATCAATCTCTCGACCGGATGCAGCTACAGGGAGTGACATGGCTGAATGAATTTGTTAGCGATCGCACTGTGCTACAGACGTATCTTTGTGCTGCTGATGTTTTTGCTTTTCCCTCCCGACAAGAAGGCTTTCCTGTTGCACCTATAGAGGCTATGTCCTGTAGCTTACCTGTAGTTGCAGCTGATGCTCCTGGCGTACCCGATATTTTTGAAAGAGGTGAAGTTTATGGTGGTGTTATTGTTCCTCGTGAGAATACTATGGCATTAGCAGTAGCCTTAGATGAGATTCTCGAGGATCGCCAAAGAGGTTTACAAATGGGATTACGCGCTCGCGATCGTGCCATGACTAGCTTTGCTTCTGAGGTTATTGGCGAGCAATTAAAGGATGTACTGTTTGGCTAATTGCTAATTGCTAATTGCTAATTGTTAATGACAAATGACAAATGACAAACGACAGATATTACTAAATGCAAATCAACAACTTAAAAATCAATAAATTCAAGCAGTTAGTATCTAGCCCATTTATCCGCAATGTTGGCTGGCTAGGAGGAGCAGAATTATTTAATCGAGTCTTCCGTCTAGCAACAACAGTGACTCTCGCCCGCACATTTAGCCCCGAAGACTACGGTTTAGTAGCAGTTATTTATACTGTTATTGACTTTGCCAATGTTTTTACTCTTCGTGGTGGTATTGGAGCGAAAATTATTCAAGCTCACGAGCAGGATGTAAAAACTATTTGTGATACAGCTTACTGGTTAAATTGGATTCTTTGTAGCTCGCTTTTTATTATTCAATGTACTGCTGCATTTTTTATCAAAACTTGGTCGGGTAACAGCAAATTATGTCTACCTCTTTGCGTTGTTGCTTTCATGTATTTAATGATGCCAGTTTATTCAATACATAGTGCTTTAATTGAAAGAGAAAATCGACTCAAGATTACAGCAATATGTAATGCCACACAATCATTATTCAGCAATATTATTACGGTTACTTTAGCCATTTTAGGAATGGGTGTCTGGTCTATAGTTTGGGCTATAGTTCTCACAACTCCCATCTGGATTATTATTAACTGGAGAAATCATTCTTGGCGTCCTCCTAAATATTTTCATTTAAAGCGTTGGCAGGAAGTCGTTAATTTTGGTAGAAATATGCTCGCTTTGGAATTGTTAAATAAGCTCAGGATGAATTTAGATTATTTAGCGATCGTGAATTTTCTAGGAATAGAAGCTCTAGGCATTTACTATTTTGCTTTTAATGCTGGCTTAGGAATCAGTATGAATATTATAAATACATTTATGTCAGCTTTATTTCCTTATATTTGTGCTGTACGTACTAACTACACTGAATTTAAACAAAGATATTTTAGTAGTTTACAAAAAATTGCTTTAGTAGTCGTACCACTCATTTTAGCTCAATCATTACTTGCACCATTATATGTACCAATTATCTTTGGTCAAAAATGGATACCAGCCATTCCCATATTAATTACGATCTGTCTATCAGTATTGCCACGTACCTTTGCATGGACTGCTTCTTTATTACTCAATGCTATAGATAAAACTCATATTCGACTCTATGTAGATATAGCTTTTACTCTAGTATTCGCGGTTGCTATAGTCATAGCTGTCAAATGGGGAATCTTTTGGGTAGCGGCAGCAGTATTAGTATCTCACTTGTTAGTTTTACCACCTTTTATTGTCTGGACTCACCGCTACACATTCAATAAAAGATTACATTTCGAGAACAACAGTATTTATTAAGCGAAACTGAGGAGTGAAATAGACAATATGCATCAAATCTCTGTGATTTTGCCTACTGACAACGATAATATATCGGATATCCTTGAAGGAGGTGAAGTGTCTGGTAGATTAGTATTACCTAGTAAAAATACACGAGTGCTGGCGTTAGCTTTGAGGGAAAAATTAGACAAATATGCACGATCTCATGCACAAGAATTCTTTTCTATAGAAGTAAACGGTCTGCAACTTCGTCAATTTTTGTTATCTCACAAATTTGATAACTAAGCTCTTTTTTTAATAAAAATTTTACCATTTGTTATCTAAAACTTTCTCATTACTATGGCAACTATTTCTGTAATTATCCCTGCATATAATACCGAACGAACTCTGTTAGAAACAATTAACTCTGTTCAACAACAAACTTTCTCTGATTTTGAAATTATTGTTATTAATGATGGTTCCACAGATCGCACTCTAGAACTACTTCAGACTGTTAAAGATGAGCGCCTAAAGATTTTTTCCTATAAAAATGGAGGACTTGCAGTAGCTCGCAATCGTGGCATTGCTCATGCAACAGGTGAATTTATTGCCTTTCTTGATGCTGATGATTTGTGGAACCCTGACAAATTGGAATTACAGCTAGCAGCCCTGCATCAGTATCCAAAAGCAGGCGTTTCTTATAGCTGGACATATTTTCTAGATGAAAAAAAACAAGCGATATATCCTGGTATTTGTACATCATTTGAAGGCAATGTACAAGCTAATTTATTAGTCACTAACTTTCTTGCAAGTGGTTCCAATCCTTTAATTCGGAGACAGGTTATTGAATCTGTAGGAGAATTTGATTCTACCCTAGCTGGTTCTGCTGACTGGGACTATTGGTTACGCCTAGCAGCTATTTGCCATTTTACTGTAGTTCGCAAACATCAAATTTTTTACCGTCTATCTTCCAACTCCATGTCATCCAGAGTTCAGATTATGGAAGAGTCATGTCTTAAGGTAGTCAATAAGGCATTTCAAAATGCTCCTGAAGAGTTACAATATCTCAAAAATCAGAGCTTGGCTGGGGTTTATCAGTATTGTACAAATCAGTACTTACAGCACAGTGGTAAAAGCCGTTCTCTGGTAAATCAAGCAGCTAAAAAATTGTGGATAGCAATCTGCTTGTATCCGCCTATTTTATTAGAGAAACATACTCAAAATCTGATAAAATGGCTACTTAAAAAATGGATTTTTGTTTTTTAGTAATAAGAGTAAATTTGACTAATTATTTAACTCTTTTTTCAAAACGACAAAAACCCAAACAATTTAAGTACACAAACCGACATCTTGCACCATTGGCTTAGTCGAAAACCAGAACCTAAAAAGCTTATTATTTCGTATGATGTACACTGCCCACTAGCCCTTCTTGAAAAGTTGCAAGATATAAGCAAATAGACACCTTTGAACATTAGTTAATTGAAACATATGTCTGAACCACAAGTCACAATTGTTGTTGTTCCTAGAGAGCGCTTTAGCTATACCTCTCAATCTCTTGGGAGTATTTACGAAAATACTCATTTTCCTTTTAAATTAGTTTATGTTGATGGTAATTCTCCTGCTCATATCAAACAATATCTAAAAAAACAGGCCGAGCAAAAGGGATTTCAATTACTCCGTTACGAAAACTACCTGACTCCAAATAGATCTCGTAATATAGGTCTTTCCTGTGTTAATACTAAATATGTCGTTTTCATTGACAACGATGTGTTAGTAAAACCAGGTTGGTTAGAAGCACTAGTCCAATGTGCAGAAGAAACTGGAGCTTGGGTAGTGGGTCCTCTTTGTCTTGAAGGACAAGATTTCAAAACGGTTCATATGGTAGGAGGAACATCTATCTTCAAAGAGAAGGGGAATCGCCGTTGGTTAGTAGAAAAACGTCCTTTTATGAAATTACCGCTAGAAAAAGTAGCATCCCAACTACAGCGTCAAGCAACTGAAATTTTAGAGCTTCACTGTATATTTGCTCGTACAGAAACTTTTGATATGCTGGGTAAATTAGATGAAAATCTGATGAGTATGGGAGAAGAAAGCGATTTTTGTATGACTGTCATTAATGCTGGAAAATTAATTTATGTCGAGCCTGATTCTGTCATATCTTATGTACCGCCACCTCCACTAGTTTGGTCTGATTTACCATTTTATTTTGTTCGTTGGAGTGGAGCTTGGTGTAAAAAAAGTGTTAACCATTTCAAAATAAAATGGAATTTAACTGAAGATTCTCCTACTCTCAAACACTATGAAGAGTTTGTAGAAAAACATCGCTATTTAGCTTATCAAGCCTCCCAAAAAAATTTAAAATACTTTGTTAAAAGAACTTTTTTAGCTCTTTTATATAAAGTGATGAATTGGAGAGCCTCTACTATTTTGTAAGTAGCTAAATTTTCAGAATGTACGGGTTATTGAAAAGAAAAGATAGTAAATTGTCAATAACCCATCATTTGTCATAAATTTCAGTATTACCCTCTATTGTGAATACGTTCAATTTCATGCCGCCTATCATATCTGTTATTATTCCGGCTTATAATGCAGAACAAACAATTGTTGACACAGTGGCTTCTGTTCAACAACAAACCTTCTCAGATTTGGAAATCATTGTTATTGATGATGAGTCTAGCGATCGCACGTTAGAAATACTCTATGGTATCAAGGAGCAAAGACTTCAGGTTTTCTCCTATAAAAATGGTGGAGCGTCAGTAGCACGCAATCGCGGAATTACTCATGCAACAGGAGAATATATTGCCTTTCTTGATGCTGATGACTTATGGACACCTAATAAATTAGAACGACAGCTCGCTGCCTTAAAACAAAATCCTAAAGCCGCTGTTGCTTATAGCTGGACTTATTATCAATTTCCAGACGAACAAGATTCTTACATCGAAAATTCTTATCTTTTTGAAGGGAATGTCTATCCCCATTTACTTGTCACCAATTTTTTACACAATGGTTCTAATCCATTGATTTATCGAAAAGCAATTGATTCTGTTGGTTTCTTCGATCCAACTCTTAAATCGGTGGAAGACTGGGACTATTGGCTCAGGCTAGCAGCCAAATGGCATTTTGTTCTTGTCCGCGAACCACAAATAATTTACCGCCAGCGCTCTCAGTCAATATCGGAAAATATTGAAGTTATGGAAAAAAATTGTCTTATTTTGATTGACAAAGCTTTTCGAGATGCACCACCGGAGCTTCAATTCCTTAAACAGAAGAGCTTAGCTGGAATTTATCAATACTTGGCACAGAAATACTTGAGCCGTATTTTTACTAACTCTAACGATATTAATCTTGCCGGTCAGAAGTTATGGAAAGCAATTTGTCTACAACCACAGATTTTATTGGAACCATTTGCCCAAGGATTAATGAGATTGTTCATTAAAAAAAAATTAGTAAGAAGATTATTAACAGAAAAAGTGTAACGTTCTTATTTGGTTATCAGAATTTTTGATAGTCAAAAAAAATTAGAAAAGACTTGTCCGTAAATTTATATCTTTTGGGAAAATCATTATGCAAGCATTCAATCCTTCCATTTTTAGTATTCATCAATTATTTGAATCTCAAGTAGAACAAACACCGGATAAAATTGCTGTCATTTTTAACGACAAACAACTCACTTATCGGGAACTAAATCATAGAGCTAATCAGACAGCACATTACCTGCAAAAACTAGGTGTAGGACCTGATGTACTAGTAGGAATTTGCTTAGAACGCTCTTTAGAAATGGTCATTGGGCTTTTAGGCATTCTCAAAGCTGGTGGAGCTTATGTACCTCTAGATCCAGCCTATCCCCAGCAACGTTTAGCTTTAATGCTTGGAGATGCTCAAGTATCAGTCGTCTTAACTCAAAAAAAATTACTGCAAATTGTTAGTGATTGTCTCATTATTTCCGAGTCAGTTGTCGTTTGCTTGGACGATGATTGGAACACAATAGAAGAACACAGTAGTTCTAACCCAGTCAGTGGAGTTATGCCAAATTCCTTGGCTTACACTATTTACACCTCTGGATCGACTGGAAAACCTAAAGGCGTGCAGATCGAGCATCAGTCTGTTGTCAATTTTTTAACTTCCATGAGCCATGAGCCAGGGATGATAGCTGATGATATACTCTTAGCAGTGACTACCATATCTTTTGATATTGCTGCATTAGAAATTTATTTACCCCTCAGCCTTGGAGCAAAAGTTGTTGTAGTGAGTCGGGAAGTCGCTGTCGATGCTCAACAGCTTGTTGAACAGTTAACAATATCGGAAGCAACTGTCATGCAAGCCACTCCTGCGACTTGGCAAATGCTCTTAGCTGCTGGTTGGAAAGGAAACAAGCAACTAAAAATTCTTTGTGGTGGCGAAGCCCTGTCTCAAAAACTTGCATCTTCCTTGCTAGAAAAATGCAATTCACTATGGAATTTATATGGTCCCACTGAGACAACCATTTGGTCAATGGTTCATAAAGTGGAATCAGCAGATCTCCCAATTCCTCTCGGACATCCAATTGATAACACTCAAATTTATCTGCTAGAGGAATTGCATCACCAAGATCTTAAGCTAGTTCCTGTAGGAGTGCCTGGAGAAGTATATATTGGAGGTGCTGGTATAGCAAGGGGTTATCTTCATCGACCCGAACTAACCAATGAAAAATTTATACCTGACTCTTTTAGCAGTCAACCCGGATCTCGACTTTATAGAACTGGGGATTTAGCTCGTTATTTACCGGATGGCAATATTGAGTTTATTGGACGTAACGATCATCAAGTCAAAATTCGTGGTTTCCGTATTGAGTTAAAAGAAATTGAAGCCATCTTGGTTCAACATCCAACAGTACAACAGACTGTTGTTATGGCACGTGAGGATGTTCCTGGTGATACACGTCTTGTGGCATATGTTGTCCCTTACCAAGAGCAAATGTGTTCGATTAAGGAACTACGACAGTTTGTAAAAGAAAAACTGCCCAGTCATATGGTTCCTTCAGCCTTTGCGATCCTAGAGGCTTTTCCTCTAACTCCTAACAGCAAAGTCGATCGTCAGGCATTGCCAGCTCCCGATCGCATTCAACATGAGCCAGACGAAACCTATATTGCCCCCCGCGATGAGTTAGAACAAAAACTCATACAAATTTGGCAGAAGGTTTTAGGTATTCAGTTAATTGGTATTAAAGATCGTTTCTTTGAGATAGGAGGCAATTCTTTACTAGGAATAGAAATGTTTTCGCAAATTGAGAAAACATTGGGTACAAATTTACCTCTAGCAATCCTCTTCCAATCAAGTACTGTAGAGACTCTAGCGAGTGTTATCCGCGAGCAAAAAGACGGATTGATTCCACTCCGGAATAACTTAAAAGTAGTTCAAACAGAACCCTCAGCCTCATGGTCTTCATTAGTAGCCATTCAACCAGAAGGCTCTCGACCCCCTCTGTTCTGTATCCATGACGTTTATGGCGAAATTGTTAGTTTCTATAATTTGGCACGTTATCTTGAATCGGATCGACCCATTTATGGGCTACAAGCAAAAGGATTAGATGGACAACAGGCACTTCATACACAGATTGAAGAGATGGCATCTTGCTATATCAAAGAAATTCAAAGCATACAGCCAAAAGGACCATATTTTATCTGTGGACACTCATTTGGAGGTTTTGTAGCATTTGAGATAGCCCAACAACTCCACAAACAAGGTGAAAAAGTTGCTAGTCTAGTTTTGATAGATACTCATGCTCCTGGTGCTATCAATCGATTACCATTTCTACAGCGAATGCCTCTTCATCTAGCCGCCCTTTCTCAAGAAGGAACTGCTTACATTTGGAGAAGGATCGTAGGATGGAGTGATTGGCTTCAGAATAAAGTATTTAAAGCAAAATTTGATAAAATTGCCTGTAAATATTTTTTAAGTGTTAGAGATCATTTACCTCGCAAGTTCCGCTACGTGGTCATGGAAGAAACTAATAGAGAGGCATTATCAAAATACTCTTTACAAGTTTATCCCGGTCGGATAACTGTTTTAGCGATTGAAGACCAACTGTGGTCAGTCGCTCAAGGTTATACAATAGACCATCATTTGGGCTGGAGTCAGTTTGCGTCTGATGGAGTAGATGTCGATCGCGTTCCTGGTATGCACAACACTGTACTCGCAGAACCCCACGTACAGGTATTAGCCACAAAATTGAAGGCTTGTCTAAACTTAGCAATGTGAATTTAAATAAAGTGCAATCTTTATTTGTACGAGCGCTCTGTTTTTTCCCACCGTGCTAAAATTTCCTCTGCTTCTTGACAAAGAATCTCGTGATATTGACCGTTACTAGCGAGCAAACCCCCCCACTGATTTATATCACCAGTGTTGTACTGTAATGGCGTACCGTCAAAATGAGTGTATTTTCCACCAGCTTCTGTCAAAATCAGTTCTGGGGCGGCTATATCCCAATCTTTTGGTGCAGACTTACCCGATAGTGAAATGTAAATATCTGCTCGTTGTTCCACAATTGTGGCAATTTTACATCCCACACTCCCAACGGCTTTTTGGTTTTGACAGGGTAGTTGTTGTAGTAGATATTCAAGTCTCTCATTCCGGTGAGAACGACTAACAACTAGTGTTAAATCCTCAAGACGTTCTCGTGAAGATACTTGCAAGGGTAAAGTTTGCCCATCGCGAGTTTCTGCAAAAGCCCCACCGCCTTTGGTGGCATAATACAGTTTTTCTAACTCCGGTACAGCAACTACAGCTAGCACTGGGTGCGTTTCTTTAACTAGAGCTATGTGAATGGCGTACTCGCCAGTTTTTTCAATAAAATCTCGCGTCCCATCTAAAGGATCGATAATCCACACCCATTCCTGTTTTGCTTGTTCGCTCGTATATGTTTCTTCACTAATGTAAGCAAAATCTTCAGTGCCTAAAGCTGCTTGTAACGTCTCTAATATATATTGATTGACAGCTACATCTGCTACTGTCACGGGTTCGTTCTGCTTGTACTGTACTTCTAAATTGCGCTCGCCAGTTTGGTGGTAGTAAGATCGCAGTATATCTGCTGCTTCCCAACCGACAGAACGAGCAATATTGAGTATTTCTTGTAAGTCTTTCATTTATTTCTTGAAAATGGCGACTAGGGATTAGGGACTGGGGACTGGGAAAGAATTAAGTTCTTTCTCACAAAATATAATGACAGAAGGTACCGTGAAAAATATCTCCAGCCACCAGTGTATCAACAGAAGGTTGGGCATGGGGTTCCTCACCAGAGTAAGTTATGGTGCCATTAAGAGTTTGTCCGCTCGATGCTAAAGTCTCTTTCTCAGGAGACTTGAGTGCGAGCGCGTTCAATCACCCAACTTGTTGATTCTTGCTTTGATATCATCCGATCGCATCACTGTCATCAGCGCTGGCTCGATCCAAAAGCTGGATCGAGGCTAAGTCAAGTTTAAGAGCGATCGCTTTGATAATTTCCTCCAGTTGCTCGAGCTTTGTTGCACTGACGATAGGAGCCGTGATGCTCTGACGCCGGATGAGCCATGCGAGAGAGATTTGGGTGGGAGTCGTATTATAAGTTTTTGCTAACTCATCAATTGCCTCTAAAATTCGGAAGCCACGAGCGTTTAAATATTTCTTTACATAACCTCCACGGGAACTATTGGATAAATCTTTTTCCAAACGGTATTTCCCAGAAAGGAAACCACTGGCGAGCGAGAAATAGCTAATAACGCCAATTTCCTGTTCGATACAAAGTGGTTCGAGGTCTTTTTCATAGTCGGCTCGGTCATACAGGTTGTAGAGGGGCTGAAGGCTCTCGTAGCGAGGATAACCATGCTGTTCGCTGATTTGCAATGCCTTTGAAAGACGATCTGCACGATAATTCGAGGCACCGATCTCGCGCACTTTCCCTTGATGGATTAACTCTGCATAGGTTTCAAGGGTCTCCTCAAGAGGAGTATTTTCATCGTCAATATGTGACTGATATAAGTCGATGTAATCTGTTTGTAACCTGTGTAGTGAGTCATCAATAGCTTGCAGGATGTGCGAACGAGAAAGCCCTTTACCGCGATCGCCCATATCATTACCAACCTTGGTTGCGATTATCACCTTGTCACGATTATGGCGCTGCTTCATCCATGAACCCAGGATCGTCTCGGATTCCCCGCCTTCATTGCCCTCAACCCACCTAGAATAGATATCGGCAGTATCAATGAAGTTACCTCCAGCCGCAATAAAGGCATCTAAAATCTCAAATGAAGTGGCTTCATCAATCGTCCATCCAAAGACGTTACCGCCAAAACATACAGGTGATACTTCTAGTTGAGAACGTCCGAGTTTACGTTTGTCCATAGCCCATACATACTTACTATACTTTTTCTACTTTACCCGTTTTTTACTATTGCCTACTGTCAAAGGTTTTCAATCATCTTTATTTGCCTTTATATAAACTAGTGGTGCATATTCTGATTTCAGTTATTCCAAAGAGTCATACAGAAGCATAAGTTCGGCTTTAGACTCTGGAAAACTCTAAGCGAAGGCTCTTGCGAGCGGTTACATGAGAAGTATTGAGTCTCACTGATAGTTATGCTTGCTCACTGCTTACCATCAAATGGAAAAAACCTTATGAACAACAAGAAGACTCAACACATGACTACTGACCCTGCTACATTCGCTGCGAGAGCAAACTCGGATGTACCTACCCCGGCGGAGAACTCAATGGCGTGCAAGAACTCTCTGATACTGAATTAGAAGCAGTTAGCGGCGGGGGCGGGAGCGGATTGAGAGCCCCAGTTCAGAAAATCCGAGCCCAGTCTTGGGGTCCAGGTCCATGAGCGGGATTACCCGTCGTCCCACCTCCGTGTTAAATCTGGGCATACCGTAGGGTAGGCAGCCAGCTTCCGATGTTCTGGCGCTTTTACCCATGTGCTTCACTCGGTGGCAAGGATTTGGGCGACGTTAGGGGAATTCAAAATTCGGGCGTGATTGTATTGGTGGGAGATGAAGAGCTTTGCTGAAGCGCCTGACGCGCCAAGTTCATGCAACCAGCACAGTTGCAGCCATACTTCACTTGGGCATACAGACAGTTCTACAGTATCCTCTGGAATCCGTACTAGCAATGCATCAATTTTCTTTTCCACTTCAGCACATACTTTTGGAACGAGTGCAGCAACTGCGCGATGGACACTTGCCCATTCAACGGGCTCAGTTCTGGGGGACGTGCCAACTGACGACAGCATCCATCACAACCCCGGCGACATAACCACCAATCGTAGTTATGCTTGCTCACTGCTTACCATCAAATGGAAAAAACCTTATGAACAACAAAAAGACTCAACACATGACTACTGACCCTGCTACATTCGCTGCGAGAGCAAACTCAGATGTACCTTGCCTCAGCGGAGAACTCAATGGCGTGCAAGAACTCTCTGATACTGAATTAGAAGCAGTTAGCGGCGGATACTACGTAGCCCCAGTTCAGAAAATCCGAGTCCAGTATTTAGTACCGCCAAAAGAATTACCTGCTACAGGGCGGGGCATTGCATAACCGGGTTAATCATACACGCTCGGCATCAAAAACACAACGCTCGATTTCGCCGTGCTACTTCAGGGCGTTTCGATACCGGGTAGGTGCTCCCAAAGTATCAATTGACCTAGTGAGTATTTGTGCTTACCTCGACTCGAGCTAATTTTATGACCAGCCAGCAGCTTACTTCCCCAGTCAGACTTGCTGGCTGGTTTTAGCTCTAAACAATGCGGCTACTTTATGCTTTAAGAACGGCCACTTTATCCTTTAAGTTACACTTAAATCCGAGCTTATACTTCCAGACCCTGACAACTTTTGAGTTCGGTCATAAGTGCGGTGGTGATGAAGGGAATAATTTTCAACAAGTTCAATAACAATTTCTCCTAACTCATCAGGGTAAATAGGTTTTGCTATGGGGAGCATCCCGAATTTGCTAATTGCCTCAGAATAGAATTCTGGGGCTATACAAACAAAGTCCACCTACGTGGACTTTATATTAGTCCGCGTAGGCGGACGAGCGCTTGTATAGCCGTGATTTTCAATCACTTACTCGGTGTTTTTTCCAAATTGGGATGCTCCCTTTGCTATGTAGACATCAAACCCAGACCTAAAAGCTTGTTCGCGTCCATCTTCTGTCGTCAAAGCTGTTATAGCGATCGCTGGAAGATACTTGTATTGTTCGCGTTCGGTCAAAATTCTTATTTGACGCATTAGGAAACATCCATTTTATTAGAGGTTGTTTGAAAAGTGGTTGGCTGTGATTTTATCCAGTTATCGATCCCCCCCTAGCCCCCCTTAAAAAGGAGGATTTAGGGGGAGCTTGAATATGATTGCTACTGATGAAAGGACTTTTCAAACATCCTCTTAAAGCCCTCTGAAATTTTTTCTGTAGAATAATAATTACGAATTATTAAGGCTCCATCCAACGGCGCGTACCAAAAAACTGACATGACAAAGAAGCTACACGAGACGCTTGCTCGAGTGCATCTGTAAAACTTGACTGCAAAATATAATGACAGAACGCACCGTGAAAAATATCTCCCGCACCTAGTGTATCAACAGCTCGAACACTCGGCGCATTTAAAATACCTCTTTTGCCATCGGTAACGTATTGAATGGGGTTTTCTCCGTGAGTGATGGCAATGTGGGGAATACCAATTTGACTCAGATAGGCAAAAATTTCTTCCTCGCTTTTACATTGGGGAGGATGAAAATTGGCAGAACAAATAGCGTAATCTACGAAAGGCAAGAGTTTTTCAAATCCTGATTTCCAACTACCACCATCAATGACAACAGGGATGTTTTTGGCTTTAGCCATTTGGGCGATCGCAATTCCAACCGTCATTTGATGTCCGTCTACCAGTACAACATCAACATTTTGTAAAATATCTAAGGAAATAGATTGCTCTGACGCCTGAGTTTTGACAGCATTGATAGAAATAACTGCTCGTTCCCCAGTGAATTGAGTCACAATGATGGAAGAAACAGGTGGTGGGTTTTGGGTGGTAGAGTCCAAATCGATAATTCCTACTTTGTAGTTTGCCAAATCTTCTCTAATGAGTTGTGTCATTGGGTGAGAACCAACAATTCCCAATACATTTGCGCCATCGCCCAAATGGCTAAAAGTGACTGCAGCATTCGTTGCAGGTCCTCCCGCAGCAACAGTATAATCAACTGCTACAATTTTCTGGTTATTCTTAGGGGGAGACTCTGCAAGATAAATTAAATCCAGAGTTAATAAACCAACGAAGAGTCCGTTATTTGTCATTTGTCATTTATCGTTTGTCATTTGTCATTTGTTAGTTGTCATATCTTCCCAGTCCCTAATCACCAGTCCCCAATCCCCAATCCCCAATCATGCAAACAACAGATCCAAAACCAGGAATACTCTACATTGTCGGTACGCCGATTGGCAACTTGGAAGATATGACATTCCGGGCGGTAAGGATTTTGCAAACTGTGGATCTGATTGCTGCAGAAGATACAAGGCATACTGGAAAGCTGCTTCAACATTTCCAAGTTAAGACGCCTCAAATAAGTTATCACGAGCACAATCGTAGCAGCCGGGTTCCGGAGTTACTCGAACAACTTAATCGTGGTAAAGCAATTGCTTTGGTTACTGATGCGGGAATGCCAGGAATTTCCGATCCAGGATACGAATTGGTTAAAGTTTGTGTTGAGGCGGGGATACAAGTTGTTCCTATTCCTGGCGTCACAGCAGTCATTACAGCTTTGAGTGCGGCGGGATTACCAACGGATAAGTTTGTGTTTGAAGGGTTTTTGCCAGCTAAAAGTCAACAAAGGCGATCGCACCTCGAATCTTTGCTCGCAGAATCTCGTACACTTATTTTTTATGAGTCTCCACATCGCTTGCGAGAAACTCTCAAAGATTTGGCAGAGGTGTTTGGTGATTTCCGTCAAATTGTCATTGCACGAGAGTTAACCAAGTTATATGAGGAGTTTTGGCGGGGAACGATAGCAGATGCCATAACTGAATACAATCGACGCGAACCTCAAGGAGAGTATACTTTAGTGGTTGCCGGTAGCCCACCGACTCTAGTACAGTTTTCAGAGGCAGAACTGAAAGCAGAATTGGAAAAGTTGATACGTCAAGGAATATCGCGAAGTCAAGCGAGTCGCGAATTAGCCAAAGTGACTTCTCTTTCACGCCGTCAACTTTATCAATTAGCTCTTTCTCTTAAGGATGAAGTTAACGGGTGAAATTTTCTCCCCTATCTTTAGAATCTACCTCTACTCTTAATTAAAATGAGATGTCAAAATGGGAAATTATTGATAATGAGGAATGAGCAAGAATGACCCAAGTGGTTTTAGGTGAAAATGAAGGAATCGAGTTAGCATTACGTCGCTTTAAACGTCCATAGTGGCAACTTTCTAGTTTTTCTGGGCTATCAAACTCACTCACGATTCAGGAAAATCGAAGGAACGGCTATTACAAACATTCATTGCCTTTTCTACTCCCTGTTTGAGGCACATTTCCGTACAATCAACAATAAATTGCAAGACAATAGACATCAGTTGATTTTCAGCAACAGAGAATTTTCCCAAGACGTGGGAAATTGTCCCAGAGTCATCAGCGATCGCATTTTTTGGTCTGCCTATACCTATACGCAAACGAGGAAAGTTTTGAGTTCCAAGATGGGCAATGGTACTTTTCATACCGTTATGTCCGCCCGCAGAACCGGACAAGCGCAAGCGAGTTTTACCCATAGGTAAGTCCATATCGTCATAAATCACCATTACCATTTCTGGTGGTAATTTATACCAGCTATTAACAGCTTGTATGGACTGTCCCGAACGATTCATGTAAGTCAGTGGTTTTAGTAGGCGGATTTTGTCTCCATTTGGTGCAAATCCTTCACCGTACTCTCCTTGAAACTTACGATTCTCTGCTAAGGGAATTCTCCAAGCACGAGATAAGGCATCTATGGCAGCAAAACCAATATTGTGGCGTGTTTGGTCATATTTGGGTTCTGGATTCCCCAACCCCACAATTAGCTGGGGAATAACAAGAGTTTTTTTAGCAACCGCTTCTGTCATCTAAATTATGAATTATGAATTATGAAGTCAGAAATTTTATCCTTCATCCTTTTTTGTAGCAGCTTCTAGTTGCTTGGGTTCGAGTTCGGCTGTAGTCTTGACAGCTTCTTCTATCTGTACAGCTTCTTTTTGAAACTCGTTTTGGAACTCCTTAGAAGCATCTTGGAAACCGCGAATTGCCTTTCCTACACTCCGACCAATTTCTGGTAACTTCTTGGGACCGAAAATTAACAGCGCTACGATGAAAATCAGAGCCATTTCTGGCAAACCTATACCAAATACGTTCACAAGCTTCTCCTTTAACAGTGACCAGTGACCAGTGACCAGTGACCAATCTATTAACCACAGCCACAACATCTCACATCTTGTAGTTTAGTGTAAGAGTTGGAAAAGAAAAAACCCGGAAAACCGGGTGAAGTGTAGTTTGTTATGCAAGTTTTGTCAATATTGCGAATTATCTGCCTAGAGTCCGCCAATCGACATTTACGTCTTGAATCATGATTGACTTGTTGTAAAGCTGCAGGATAATTAGCAGAAATACGAAAAATAGTCCTATAAAAACAGCCATGAGGGGCGTAGTACCCCATCCTGGAGCTACTTTACCATACTCAGCGTTTAAAGGTCTGAGGATATCTCCCAACCGCGTCCTTTGTGCCATAGTTCACCTAAGATGAGTTGCCAAACCATTTTTTAATGTTCTGTAATATTCTATAGGAAGACTACTCATAATATATACTTCTTATGGAACCCGCAACAGTTCTTAGCATTTCTGTTGGTGCGATCGTCATCGTCATCACAGCTTTATCCATTTACACCTCTTTTGGCCCTCCTAGCAAGGGATTGAGCGATCCTTTTGAAGATCACGAAGATTAATGCTAGCCATTTAATGGATGTTCCGGACATCCCTAAAAAACCTTGTAAAGACGTGCCAGAACACGTCTTTACAAGGTTTTACACTTTCTATAAGCAGTGTCTGGAAATGTCAGCCCGTAACAAGGTTTAATCTGTCAATTTTTCCGGCTTATTGTAAAGATTTGTGGATTAAATGAGAAAAGCTGTTAGTGGCATTAGACAAAAACTGATTTTTGGTCACTAGTCACTGGTCACTGGTCACTGGTTACTGGTCACTGG
>NZ_BAACAP010000163.1:0-41534 GCF_045865695.1 Scytonema hankhaensis NUACC26 | reverse complement strand
AGCAGATTTGTTAAATTATACTCAAGAAGACCTATTAGAAATTAAAGACTTTGATAAAAAGTTAGTAGAAGAGGTAGTAGAAGTTTTACAGAGTCGTTTTGGGATTTCTCTACCGCAAGAAGGGTTGTATATTCCAGCTAGTTCAATAAAAGAAAAATTGAGGGATTTTCTACAGGAAGTTGATGAAACTTCAACTAAATCAATTGAAGAAAAAGACGACCTAACAGCCCAAACTCCAATTGAACTGTTACAACTTTCTGTGCGAGCTTATAATCGTCTTAAACAGATGCAGATTAACACATTAGCAGATTTGTTAAATTATACTCAAGAAGACCTATTAGAAATTAAAGACTTTGATAAAAAGTTAGTAGAAGAGGTAGCAGAAGCTTTACAGAGTCGCTTTGGGATTTCTCTACCGCAAGAAAGGTTATATATTCCAGCTAGTTCAATAAAAGGAAAATTGAGGGATTTTCTAAAAGAAGCTGATGAAACTTTAACTAAATCAATTAAAGAAAAAGACGCTCTAACAGCTCAAATTCCAATTGAAGAATTACAACTTTCTGTGCGAACTTATAACTGCCTTAAACGGGTACAAGTTAACTCAATAGCAGATTTGTTGGATTATACTCAAGAAGACCTGTTAGAAATAAGAAACTTTGGGAGGAAGTCAGTAGAAGATGTAGTTGAAGCCTTACAACGACGATTAGGCATTACCCTAACCCCAAAAAGGTCTTCTTAGCATCTTTAACTAAGTGTCAAACTAATTAAATTAAATTCAAATCTGAAGTATGGGGAGGTAAAAAATCAAGTTGTATATTTAGCATCTCTAATTTTATTATTTGAAGAGTTTCTTTCAATTTTTGGAAGAGATACACCAGTATAATTGGAGTTTAATCAAGTATAGAAACAGAGCTAATCATAATCGCGAAAAATTTTATTACAGAATTTGTACGTATCAGCACCTAAATTTTTCGCTCTTTTTTTATTTTTTCATCTCTAAGGCAGCGAAATACTCTAAAAGGAAATCATGAATAAAGCGGTACGAACCACCCACCCTTTGTAAAAACATTCGCTCAGGAGATTTGCTAGCTAAAGCGATTTTACAGCTAGTTAAGGGGTCTCGCTATTCAGACATGGCAATGGTTTATAGCGTGTTTAGACTGCCCAATTTAGCAAAGCGCATCGACTTTGCCGTGCAATCTCGCGCTATGGACGAGTGGATAGCCACCAGTTTTAATCAGTTCCTGAGTGCTAAGGAAGCAGAAAAGACAATTTCCGGTATTTTGACGACGGCGGCTGGAACATTTAGTAGTTTTATTCAGGCTGATTTGTTGAGGGCTTTTATCGGCAAGTCTCCCACAAAGATTGAAGGTCGGGAAATGATTGTCTTTAAGCTAGATGATGAGCGTCAAAGCGTAGTGGGACCACTGTTAGCAGCAGCAATTCATTTGATGGTTGTTTCTAACCTTAGTCGTCCACGAAAAGACCCTTTAATCATTTCCCTTGACGAGTTTCCTTCAATCCGATTGGATCGGATGCCTCAATGGATTAACGAATACCGTTCTAATGGCGCTTGTTTTATTCTGGGAATTCAAAGTTTGGAGCAGCTGTACGAGGGCTATGGTGAAAAATTAGGGGCTGCGATAAGCCGGGTACGGCTTGCGCCAAGGGCGAGCGCCAGTGCTTGTAGTACCCATGTTCTCTTCAACCCTGGCAACCCCGACACCGCCAAAAAATATTCCGAGCGGTATGGTGAAAAAGAAATTACACTCAAAAACAAGTCTACCACTCGCTCTAACGGAAACCAGTCGATTAGTTGGAACGAATCTCTTCAGAAAATGCCACTGTTTTCAGTGGATGAAATTTTGCGTTTTCCTCCAGGGAAGTGTGTCATCACCAATCCCGGTTACAGTTCTGGGGGAGAAGGCTCAATCCCTTACCCACTGACCATACCAATTCCCAAATCAGATTTAAAGCGCAAAGACGAAAGCGAGGAACTTTGGGACACGCAGGTGAGGAAGCGTTTGGAAAGTCGCGTCCAACTCGCCAGCCTTGACCAACTGACAGCAGCCCTTTACGAGCGGATTGAGGAAGCAGAAAGAATGTTACCGTTGCCAGATGAAGCTGGTAATGTTCCACCGACCAGTCCACCAAAGGGAGAAAGTGGCACTCTCGATGCTTTAGACTCCGTTGTTCCTAAGAGAAATAATGTGACTCGTCGCGTTTTTGCACCTCTGCAGATTGGCAGCCGTTGACCGCTGTATGCGCCACCAGAACGATACAAAGACCCCCGGATGATTACTAATGGCACACTAGCTTTGTGATTAGAAAAAGTTATCATTATATATACGGGAGAGCCAATCTTTCTAAAGATAAAGTTTTTCTAATCACCTAAACAAGTATAACTTTGATATTATTTATTACACTAAAACTAAAAGACTCTATAAATGCCAAGAAAAAAGCGACCAAGAGAGCATATAATAGCAGATTTAAGTGTTAACTATGTTGAACGATATGTGTTATTATGCGGTTACTCTGTAGAACGTGTTAAATATGATTATGGTTATGACCTACTAATCTTTACTTATAATGCTGAAGGTGAAATTGAAAATGGTCAAATCTATATACAATTAAAAGCTACAGATTCACTCTCTACGTTGGCAGACCAAAAAACTATTACTTTTACTCTTGTGCGTTCCGACTTGGAACTATGGTTATTTGAGCCTATGCCATGCATCTTAATTATATATGATGCAAGAGACAGTCAAGCTTATTGGCTATATTTACAAGCATACTTTGAAAGCTTAGAAAAATTTGATTTATCCAAGATTGGTGAAAGTGTAACTGTTCGCTTATCTAAAGACAATATATTAGATCGACAGGCCATCAAAAAATTTGCTACATTTAAAAATGATGTTCTCAACCAGCTAAAAGGAGTGATTCGTCATAATGGTTAGAGAAATTAAGTTTACTGAACTAGAGCAATTCCTATTAAGTATAGGATTTGTAACAATGCCAACATCAGGTAGGCAGAAAGTTTACCAGTACCCATCATCTGGTACATTAGTTGTTTTACCTGGTTATGAGCAACAAGCGTATGTACGAACAGTGCATTTAGTAGCTGTACGTCGAATATTGTCAGAAAATGGCTTGATGGATAGTGATAAATTCAACCGTTTTTTGAACCTGGTAGCTTCCTAACCGTAACAATAAATTAATCAGCGCCCATAAACTACGCACCATACACTCAAAAAGCATCCAAAATTCTAGGTAGGGTGTGTGATAGTAAAAATTAATCACAAACACAACCATAAAATATAATCCTATCACGCACCATCAATCTGAGCACAAAAACGGTAAAAGAATTATTTGTGGTACCTGGTTCCCTATCTATCTTAACGTAATCGCCTAGCGAGATGCAGTTCATTTAATTAGGTAATCTTCGAGCGGGATAGGAGTATTTAAATTGTTGGGTGCTGGACAGAACTCATATAAAGGGAATTCTGTTCAGGAGAATCTTCTTGATGTTCCCCTTATCTGATAATCAACGTCGTAGCCAATATCGACGACAAAAGAAAATCGACGAACAAAATCAAAGATTTGCTTAATCTCTTCCAGTGTTAAGTCTCTTAGAATTATTTTACTATTTACCTTAAGTCACAAATTCCTACCGCTCCACCTCAACACCAAGTGCTTTTAAGTAAATCGGTATTGTGTGATTGTCAGAAATATTACCAGTTTGTGCTGTAAAGTGAATTGGTATCCCGATATGCTGATAGTTACTAAATTTTCCAAGTAACCCTGTTGCAAGCGAGGCGGTTCCACTTTTACCTGGAACGCGACCAGAAACAAGTAGCAAGCTGGGTATGGGTATTTTGGGAACAACGTCTTCGCTATTGGCGATGCGGTAGCATTCAAGTGTTTCAAAATGTTTTGCAAAGGTTTGGTCACCAACACGCGGGCTGGCAAATGTGTATAGAATAGGGTTTTCAACCTGAATTGTTTGGCTTAGGTGAATATGAAACGCACATAGTGTTGCGATCGCGAAGCGCAAGCCGAAAGAGTGCTTATCGCACTCTAGGGCGCAGTGAAGCCAAGCGCACCCAAGAGAGTTGG
This sequence comes from Scytonema hankhaensis NUACC26, assembly GCF_045865695.1. Lineage (NCBI taxonomy): Bacteria > Bacillati > Cyanobacteriota > Cyanophyceae > Nostocales > Scytonemataceae > Scytonema > Scytonema hankhaensis. The sequence goes on along the minus strand of NZ_BAACAP010000163.1, from coordinate 37,418 downwards.
ACTCTCGCTCGCTACACCTCCATTGCTATTAAAAACCCAGCCGTCAGAAAAAGTCAGTTTCCGTCGGTATCCGTAATAAATAGTATTTAATTTATACAAATACCTTCCCAAATTACGTAATCGTCCGTGACAAGTTGAATCCTAAATCATGAGACAAACAACAAAGGGGATAAAACAATGGACGCTAACATGATTAAAGAACAATGCCAACTCATCAACAACCAATCCGAGAAAAAGCACATCACAATCTTAGGAGCAGGAATTGCTGGTTTGGTAGCAGCCTACGAACTAGAACGCTTGGGTCACACAGTTGAGATCTTAGAAGGTAGCCCCCGCATCGGCGGACGGGTATGGACGCACCGCTTTGGTAATGAACCCGATGCTCCTTACGCCGAACTTGGCGCTATGCGTATTCCTAGCAACCACTCTCTGACACTGCATTACGTTCAAGAAATGGGACTGAGTGATAAACTATGTAAGTTTATGACCGTGTTTGAGGAATTTATGCCAAAATGAACATTAACGGTCAAGTACTGAAGATGAAAGATGCACCCCGCACACTGCAACAAACAGAAGGCGGTTTGTTAACTGACACGCGCTACAGCGAACAAACTCGCAATTTTGCCGCTTGGCTCAAAACCATCATTAATACCATCGCACCAGGTAATCTCCGTTCTGATTTTGAGCGCGATTTACAATCTCACTTAATGGATGAGTTGGAGCGCTTGGATTTAGATCCTTATTTCAGTGAAGATGGCGAAACCATTGACTTGCACTCATTCCTGACTCAAAACCCCAGCTTCCGCGCCAAGTGTTCTCTTGGATTGGATATCTTCCTTGGCGACATCATGACCGAAACCAGCCACGACTTGTTGCAACTCAAAGGTGGAATGGATCAATTAATCCAACGCTTGGCAACTTCAATCATTGCTGATATCAAGTGTAATGCTGAAGTTGTTGCTTTGCGGGTAGAAAAAGATTATACCCAGATCGCTTGGAAGCAAAACGGTCAAATCCACATTAAGAAATGCGATTACGTACTATGCACCATTCCATTCTCCATACTCCGCAAAATGGAATTGAGCGGTTTTGACGAGCAGAAGTTAGACTCCATCCATAACACCGTTTACTGTCCCGGAACAAAAGTGGCGTTTCATACCAAGGAAGCTTTCTGGGCTAAAGAAGGTATCAAAGGCGGTGCTTCCTTCAGTGGTGAAGGCGTGCGTCAAACCTACTACCCAAGTGTGAAGTTCAATCCAGAGCATGGCAGCGTGATGTTGGCGAGCTACACTATCGGTGATGATGCCTTACGCATGGGCAAGATGTCCGAAATTGAACGCTTTGACTACGTGCAGAACACAGTGAGCAAACTTCACCCCGAACTGAATGCTCCAAACATGATTGTGGACAAAGCATCTATTGCTTGGGGTAACTACAAGTGGAGTGCAGGCGGATGCACCATTCATTGGGATGATAGCGAATCCAATTACTTGGCAGCACAAAGACCCCAAAACGCCCTGTTCTTTGCTGGCGAACACTGCTCTAGATTCCCTGCTTGGTTGCAAGGTTCTATCGAGTCTGCTCTTGATGCTGTTGGCGACATTGTGAAGCACAAGCCAGTGACAAAATCCACTGCAGCCAACACCATTTCTCGAACCAATCGTCAGTTGGTAACAGTTTAAGCAGTGACCAGTAACCACTCCCCACTCCCTACTCCCTACTCCCTACTCCCTATTTTCAAGATGGAGGTAAGCCGACACGAAAATTTAACACTTTGTCCGTATTTTATACCCTTTAGTTTGTACCCGCCACAAGCGGGTTTTTTAACATCAATATTTATGTTATGAACAAATCCATGATACAAAATTTTATAATTTTCTAACTGAAAATCAAAATCCTCCGTCATCTGTCTAAGGTTAGCATTAACTTCTATCTGGGGTTGAACTTTATTTTCCTGTAAATATTCTTTTGTAAAATTAGAGAAAATTATAATATTGGGCAAAAAGCTAACTACTCCAAAATCTAACATTGTTCGTCTTGCCAAAGTAATAATAGCTCTTTTCTAGTCAATTTATAAAGATATAAATTGTAAGTCCTACTGATTTAGAAATTTGGATTCGAGCTAAAATCTATATTAATACAATTTTCAAAAATTGAATTTCTCAAACAAATCTCATACTTGTTCTAACATTAAATAAACTTTTAGATAGAGGTCTCGCATGAAAGCAGCAGTTATCTACCAATACGGTTCTCCTGAAGTTTTGCGGTATGAAGAAGTAGAACTACCAAAGATTCAACCTAATGAAGTGCTCGTTAAAGTCCGCGCTTCTTGCGTCAATCCCGTTGATTGGAAAATCCGCAAGGGTATGTTGAAGTTTATCACAGGAAATAAATTCCCCATGATTTTGGGATTTGATTTGTCAGGAGATGTTGTAGAAGTTGGTTCCCAAGTTAAACTCTTTAAGCCGGGAGATGCAATTTACGGCAATGTTGGCTTGAAAGGAGGGGCTTACGCGGAATTTACAGTTGTTCCTGAAACAAGTGCTGCACTCAAACCTACCAAGATGACATATGAGGAAGCTGCTTCAGTACCTGTTGCGGGGCTGACAGCTTTGCAATCGTTAAGAGACTTGGGCAATATCCAAGCAAGGCAAACTGTTCTCATCAATGGTGCTTCTGGTGGTGTCGGAACTTATGCAGTACAAATTGCTAAAGCTTTAGGTGCAGAAGTTACAGGTGTTTGCAGTGCAAAAAATGTGGATTTGGTAAAGTCTTTGGGAGCAGACCGAGTTATTGACTATACACAACAGGATTTTACTCAGGAGATCGCGACACAGTACGATATTATTTTAGACGCGGTTGCTAAGCAGTCATTTTCTAGCTGTCAAAAAGTTCTCAAACCACATGGAACTTATGTCACCACGCTTCCTAGTTTTGAAAGTGTAGTACAGAATGTGTTGACTGCTATCTTTCCCGGTCAAAAAGCTAGGAATGTTTTGGCAATACCTAGAACTCAAGATTTAAATTACCTCAAAGAATTAAGCGAGGCGGGTAAATTAAAAACTGTTATTGACCGCACATATCCTTTACAAGAAATAGTCGCGGCTCATACATATAGTGAAAGCGATCGCGTTGTAGGCAAAATTGCCATCGCGATACGGCTTTAGCCGTTAGCGCTTACGCTATCGCATAGCACATTCTTACACTATGGTTAGTTGTCTTTTTACCAACAACTAACTATTATCTATTTGCTATAATACAAGTCCTAGTCTTATCATATGTTCATCCAACTACAATTTTTAGTCTTTCAAACCGTATCGGCACCTACAGACAAATCACTATTAAATAAATAGAGAGAGGCTTGTATTTTTTCATAGAAAAGAATACAATAAGAAAAAGTAATAAGGTATACAGATCTATATTTAATTGGACTCATCTCTCATCTGAGTACAACCAAGTTCCTATTAACTTATGCAAACTTATCTTGCCTCAAGGCAATGTGAGCCTACAGGTAAGAAGATTTATATCGAGTACAGAAATACTTATTCCCCCGCCCCATAAATACTAGTCCCCCTGCCCTAAAAATACTAGTCCCCCTACCCCAACAAAAATTTTTAGAGTGCATGGATAGGGCATTTGAAGTGGGTGAGTACAACCTTAATCAATCCAATAAATACAATCAGCATCGACGGGACAAGCTTTTTTAAAGTCATCTGGTATAAGCAGAAAACATAACCGCATACGGCTCTTTTCGCTAAACAGTACCGATGCAACAGTCCCTCGACCATATCCCAAATTCCAAATCTACAAAAATGCCAGTATTTGCCACCGTCAACTTATTGAGAGCAATACTGACTGGTGTTTTTTTTGAACCGCTTTCAACAGATTTTCGTATCATATTTGAGCGAGATCCGGCTGCACGTAATTGGTTAGAAGTGCTTTTTTGCTACCCAGGGTTCCATGCACTTTGCTTGCATCGCATTGCTCACTGGTTACATCGGCAGAAAGTGGCTTTTCTTCCCCGCTTTATTTCTTACTTGGGACGGTTTTTCACTGGAATTGAAATTCATCCGGCTGCAGAAATAGGCAAAGGTGTCTTTATCGACCATGGTATGGGAGTTGTTATTGGAGAAACCGCCATAGTCGGAGACTACAGTTTGATTTACCAAGGCGTCACCCTTGGTGGAACTGGTAAAGAAAGCGGTAAGCGCCATCCTACCTTGGGTAAAAACGTTGTTGTGGGTGCAGGCGCAAAAGTCTTAGGCAATATTCTCATCGAAGATTGCGTTCGTATAGGAGCGGGTTCGGTGGTTTTGAGAGATGTACCTTCAGATTCCACTGTAGTGGGCATTCCTGGACGGATTATTTCCCACAAGCAAGAGGAACGGCTTTCTCCCTTGGAACATGGAAAGCTACCCGATCCTGAAGCTCGTATGATTCGCTCTTTGGTGGAGCGTATCGAGCAACTCGAACAAAGGCTGGAAAGATTTCACTCGTCAGCAAAGGAAAAAGAATTGGTAACTAAGGAACATTAATTATGTTGCAACCCTGTAGAGAGCAAAATTCAAGCGAGCATATTCTTCAGATTCCTGTATGCGATCGCTGGCGAATATATCACCGCTTACAAGAATTGATGATTCCCTGTTGGTGTCTTCCCGATGGTTCTCTGCGGGTACAAATTGAGGGATGTCTAGCAGCATTTCTCGTTCGCAGTACTGTCTTGCAATTGAAAGCAACTCGCCAAGAATTGATTGATTGGTTAGAGCAATGCTGGCAAGCTTAAATGATGGGGTATACGTGTGTTGCTGATAACTAACAAGTGTGTGAGAGATTGATTTATGAATTATTACAGTAATACACAATTCATCAACTTTTTACAAAAGGAGCTTTCACTCACTGCTGGAGATATTGCGATCGCACTGAAAAAACATCAGTTACATAACGAACCATTAGCGATGCTGCTCTGGCAGTATGGATTAGTTGATATAGAACAGTTAGAACGTATTTTGGATTGGTTGGAGAATCACCTGACCAGTGACCAGTGACCAATGACAAATGACCAATGACAAATGACCAATGACCAATAAATGATTTCTCGTTGCAAATTGTAGTGAGAATAACTGCAAGTGAATCACCAAAACGATTAAAAAGAGAGAGGTACATCATGATTACGAGTTTAATTGCTGGATTAAGCTTATTAATTCTATCAGGAGTTGCTAATACCTATATTAGTTATTTGCTGTTTGGTGAAGAAAAAGTACCAACAGATAAAAAAAATGTGTAATTGATTATGCTTATACGTTACATATTTATGAAGGTTGTTAGTAGTTAGTAGTTAGTAATTAGTAGCTACTAACAACTGTAAGGGCGCGGCGATCTTGCACCCCTACTAACCACTAACCACCAACATTTATAGGTTTTCAACTCATGAATCAAATTCTAATTAATGACACTACATTACGAGATGGCGAACAAGCAGCCGGAGTCGCCTTTAACTTACACGAGAAAGTCGCGATCGCAAAATTTCTTGATGCCATTGGCGTTCACGAGATAGAAGTTGGCATTCCTGCAATGGGAGAGGAAGAAATACGAGCGATATCAGCAATTCGTAACTTAGATCTGCAAGCCAAACTGTTAGGTTGGAACCGCGCTGTTATATCAGATATTGAAGCATCCATAGCGTGTGGATTGAAGAGAGTGCATATTTCCGTACCTGTATCGGGAATTCATATTACTGCAAAATTTCAAGGTCAGTGGCGAGTTACACTACAACAACTTAGAGACAGCATTAACTTCGCCGTTGATAAAGGGCTTTGGGTAGCTGTTGGAGGAGAAGACTCTTCGAGATCTAATGAGAGTTTTCTTCTAGATGTAGCCAACTATGCCCAAGAATGGGGTGCATCGCGATTTCGGTTTTGTGACACTGTTGGCATTCTCGACCCCTTCACCACTTACTACAAAGTGAAGCGATTGGTGTCAGCATTATTCATTCCTGTAGAAATACACACCCACAATGACTTTGGGTTGGCAACCGCCAATGCTCTTGCAGGAATTAAAGCTGGAGCCACATCTGTCAACACAACAGTCAATGGACTTGGTGAAAGGGCTGGAAATGCCGCATTAGAAGAAGTTGTCATGTCTTTGAAACGCATTTACGGCGTTAATTTAGGTATTGACACTCCTCGTTTATTAGAACTATCCCGACTTGTTGCCCAAGCATCAGGTTCTACCGTACCGCCTTGGAAAGCAATTGTTGGTGAAAATACCTTTGCTCATGAAGCAGGTATCCATGCTCACGGCGTTTTGCAAAACCCCTTAACTTACGAGCCTTTTGCTCCAGAAGAGGTAGGGTGGGAACGGCGATTGGTTGTGGGTAAACATTCCGGCAGACACATAGTATCGAACGTATTGCAGCAACACGGTATCTTCTTAAACTCGGAAGAAACCAAATCTGTATTAGAAGCAGTGCGGCAAGAGTCGGTAGAGAAAAAACGCAGCTTAACCGTGCAAGAACTGTTGAATTTAGCAAAAGAGCAACAGAGGTACTCTCATGCAATTGGATGAACTAGAACTTGGTCTAGAACCAGTCTTTGATATAGGAGATAAAGTCCGACTTCGCAAATTAATCAAAAACGATGGCACTTTTCCCGGACTAGAAATAGGAACAATCCTCGCCAAGAAAGGAGATGTTGGCTATGTCGTCAGTGTAGGCACTTTTTTACAAAGATCCTACATTTACGCAGTTCATTTTCTTGAAACTACAGGATACGTCGTAGGTTGTCGCAAAGGTGAACTGGAACTTGTTGAGGAAAGCCAAGAAAACGCCTCTCCTGACGGGGAATGAGGACGATTTATCGTAGTACATCCATAATACCACTAGAAAGCGGGAAAATTTCATGAAAGTCATGCTGCGTCAAAATACTGCTGGAAATTTAGTTGTTTACGTTGCTAAGAAAGATTTAGAGGAAGAAGTTGTCAAGCAAACAGAAGGAGCAGACGGCAAGATTTTCACTCTCGCTAATGGTTGGGAACTTTCTTTTCCCAATTTGCCAGATCCATTAAAGTTACCTCAAACTGTTGAAGCTAAGCGGATCGCGTAAACTTTCATTTGTCATTTGTCATTTGTCATGACAAATGACCTAGAACAAGCTTTACGATAACAAGTTAAGTAGATATAGCAATTCTAAATCATTTATCATTTATAAACAATTTTAAGTACTGTAGTACTGTAGAGTGGGGATTGCCCACCACTGAAGCTTTTGTACGGCATAGCCCTACCTACGTGTATTTACAAATCAAATAAAATTGCTATAGATGGAAATAAACAAAACTTTATTACAAAATTTAACACCTCCCTGAAACTCTTCTGACAGGGCAAAAAAAGAGCTAGGATGCAGTTAAAATATGCGACCTAGCTCTTAGACTTTGTTAAAAATACTTCCATTTATTGGCTGAAGTTCGATCGCTTCGTCACGATTATGCTATGCCATTTACACACCTCTTCGTAAAGTTTTGTAATACGCTCTAGTTTTACTTTAGTTGCTAAAATAAACTCATAACGACTATGATTTAGTAAAAAGAGTAGCAAAAGCTAGCATCAACATTTTGTTGGTAGGACTTGAATATGGCTAGATTAGAAGGAAAATATGTCTTAATTACAGGAGCGTCACAGGGATTGGGACGGCAACTAGCGATCGCTTATGCTCAGCAGGGAGCCTCTGGGATAGCGATTGTGGCTCGAAGAGAAGAAGCTCTTAACGAGGTACGCGATCGTGTCTTAGAAGTTGCTCCGAAAACAAATAAAACAACTGTTGTGGTTGTCAGTGCAGATCTCACTCAACCAGGAGAAGTTGAGCGTGTGACAAATGAAGTACGCAAGCGCATTTTAGCTGAAGCTACCTCTCAAACAAAAGTCTTGACGATCGCAGCCGATCTAGCTCGACCCGAAGACATTGAGCGCGTGGTTGCCACAACTTTAAATGAATTTAACGGAAAACTCGACGTACTAGTCAACAATGCTTCAACAATTGGTCCAGCCCCAATGCCATTTCTATTGGATTATCCCTTAGAAAACTTCCACAGCGTCATCAACACCAATTTGATTGCTCCGTTTCTCTTAATTAAAAAAGCCTTACCAGCAATGATCGAAAGGGGTGGCTCGATTATTAACGTAACGAGTGATGCTGGAGTGAGAGGATATCCGGGCTGGGGAGCCTATGGAATCTCGAAGTTTGGTATAGAAGGGATGTCCGAAACCTGGGCTGCTGAATTAGAAGGTAGTGGCGTACGAGTGAATTGGGTCGATCCAGGAGACATGAATACTGCAATGCATCGTGCTGCAGAACCAGATGAAGATCCAACTCAGTGGACCGATCCAGCAGAAGTTACAGATGTGTTTGTTTACTTGGCTTCGGATGAATCTCAAGACGTAAACGGACGGAGATTTCAAGCTCAAGAAGAAAACTGGGGACAGAATAATTCATAATTCCTAATTTAAGAAGTAACAACTTATGGCAACTCCTTTTACCTTTACTCTTCCTATTGAACTCTTAGCCAAAGAGCCACCAGAACGGCGGGGGATTGGACGCGATCGCGTGCGGCTGATGGCAATCGATCGCACCATCAACAAGGTTGAACATACACGATTTGACCGGATCGGTGAATTCCTTCGTCCTGGCGATTTGCTTGTTTTTAATTCTAGTCGCACGCTTCCGGCTTGCCTTAATGGTTGTGAAGTGCCAAGAGGCGACTGTATGGAAATTCGTTTAGCACAGCATCTCCCAGATGATTCCTGGTTAGTACTACTGCTGTGCCAACAAGGCGATCCTTTTTCCTGTGGACTTCGCAGTGGGATGCAAATTGACTTTGAGCAAGGGTTAACAGGTACAGTTTACGATCGCGATGTTAATATTCCCAGACTTTGGAAACTCCGTTTCTCCAAATCAGGTACGGAGTTAATGGATTTACTTTATCGTTTGGGGCGTCCGGTTCGCTATGAGTATGTTTCTGCCCCTTGGGAGCTAGATTATTACCAGACAGTCTATGCTAAAGAACCAGGGAGTGCGGAAATGCCCTCAGCAGGTCGTGCTTTTACCTGGAAACTGCTTTTCGATCTCAAGCATCAGGGTGTCCAAACAGCTTATATTGTACTTCATACCGGGCTTTCTTCTTATATGGACGATGCTCTTGATGCTCAACACCCTGCCTCAGAAGAAGAATACTTTATTAGCGAGGTAGCAGCTCAAAAGATTAACCAAACACACCTCAATGGTGGACGAGTCATTGCCGTAGGAACTACAGTCGTAAGGGCGTTAGAATCAATAGCAGACGACACGGGAAAAGTGAAAGCCGAACACGGATACACGCGACTGCATATTACAGCCAATCACAGGCTGAAAACCGTGGATGGTTTGCTAACTGGAATGCACGAACCAGAGGCTAGCCATCTCGACTTGTTGACTGCTTTCTTAAGTGCCGAGAAAATTCGGGATTCATATGAAGAAGCGGTACAAAAACAGTATCTCTGGCATGAATTTGGAGATTTAAATCTGATCGTTTAATCCGAGTGCGGGAGTAAATTGGTTTATGGCAGGTTTAACCGCTTGCGAGCACCAAATCGAAACAGCTTATCGGGTAGTATTGCTTTGAGGCGAGGTAACCATTGCGCCTCATTGCCAACACGATATCGCAATTGCGGTGACTGGCTTTGTGCTACAGAGACAATGGTTTGTGCAACTTTTTCAGGATTGTCACCTTGTGCAATTGCCTTTTGGACTGATGAACGAATAACATCACGTACATTGTCGTAGTCAGCATAAGTCAAGGTGGGTTGCAACATGGCACTGTTGAAGTTGGTCTTGAAATAACCAGGCTCAATTAAAGAGACTTTGATATTGAACGGATCTAGTTCCACGCTAAGTGCTTCACTATAACCTTCGAGACTAAATTTACTGGCTGAATAAAAACCTTGACCGGGTGCGCCTATCAATCCTGCTACCGAACTCATATTGATAATATGCCCGCTACGCTGCTGTCTCATGATTGGCAAAACGGCATTAGTGACACGGACAACTCCCCAAAAGTTTGTTTCAAAAATCTCCTTGGCTTGTTCTAAAGAAGTTTCTTCAAGCATGCTGGCATGTATTTGTCCGGCATTATTAACAAGCAAATCAATACGGTTGGTCTGTGCGAGCAACTGTTTTATGCACGATTGTACTGAGGAGTCAGATTTAACATCCAATATCAGCATTTCTACTCCCGATATGGCTGAATGCTCTTTGCGACTGGTGCCGAAGACAAGATATCCCTTTTGAGCCAGTAATTGAGCACTTAACTGTCCAAACCCAGATGATGCTCCTGTAACTAGTGCAACCTTTTTGTTATTCATAAGATTTTACTTTGGAGTTTTATATTTTATTTAATTAAAAGTAGAGCGTGACATTCTCTCTATATTCATCTGCTTTTTAGGTGAGAAATTTGGGGTGGAATTGGAAGAGCGGTGCGGTGGGGGGGAAGCACTTTATGTCATCAGATATATGTAAGCGAACCGCAGTAGCGATTAACTTAAGCATTAGAAAAATGCGCTATTCGGTCTTGGAAAGTCTTAATATGGGAGATAGGGCTTTATGCTAGTTCACATCATTGCTGATTACGGTTTTGGCGACCTCGCTTTTGCAGAAGTCGTGCAGCGCCTCAAACTCTATCTACCGGATGCCGAACCGATACTCACACCGGTGCCAGCTTTTGCCACCCTAGCGGCAGGATTTTGTGTCGCCCAGTTGGGCTTGAATAAAGCCCCCGCTGGGACAATCATTTATCACAACGTAGCGCCTCGTGAAGATGATGAACAGGCGCGTGCTGGTAACGCGGGCGAACGTCTTGCTTTCGCCCGCTTATCAACGGGTGTGCGGGTTATAGGCGTCAATGCTGGTTATGCCTTTTCGTTCGTGCGCGATCTCGCAGTTGAGTTACGGTGGGCTGCGGTAGCCGCTTCTGGTTCGCAGTTTCGGTCTCGCGACCTGTTTCCAGAGGCGGCTGGAGCGATCGCACTGGGTCAACCCGATGCTCTAGGTGAGGAGATTTCTTTTTCTGATATACCGGAGATACCCCTCAACTGTATTGCTTATATTGACGGCTATGGCAACTTGAAAACCACGATTCAACATGATGCTACCAAGGGAAGCTCCGGTCAAAAGGTTCGTTTGCAAATTGGAGAGAAGGAACGGGAAGCGACGAAGAGCGATGGCAGCTTTGCGGTAGAATCCGGAGAGTTAGCTTTTGCCCCAGGTAGCAGTGGCTGGATCGATGCCCAAGGCGAACATACCCGTTGGATGGAAGTTTTTCTACGCGGTGGTAATGCTTGGGAATCATTTAATTGTCCATCAATCGGTACCCACATACAAATCAGTTAAAAGATTTACAGAGCAAGAAACATAGATCGAGTTATCATTTTTTTCGCAAATAAAGCAAAGCTTTGCCTAGTTTTATTGATTCACTACAACAATGTCTGAGCCATTAATTATTGTTGATATACAATCCGCTTTTATCAACGAATTCACTCATCACATCGGGCAACGAGTAGCCAGTTTAATCCAACGAGATGAGTATGCACCCGTTTTATTCACTCGGTTCATCAATACATCTGATGGACCGTACCAGAAATTCCTTGATTGGCACAGCTGTAGTCATGAACCAGAAATTGATATTGTCCCAGAATTACAACCCTGGGTTCAACCAGAACTCGTTTTTTCTAAGCTGGGTGTGTGCGGGATACCGGATGACCTGACAGACTACTTTCACAAGCAGTGTTTTGAGCGGGTTTTTATAGTCGGTATTGACACTGATATGTGTGTGTTGAAAATTGCAATGGATTTTTTCGACATTGGCATTGAACCAATCGTACTCACTGATTGTTGCGCTAGTACGGCTGGCTTACAGGCACATCTAGCAGGGTTAGCGGTACTCAGTCGAAATATCGGTGCTTTTCGTCTGCGTGAAGCTGGTCTTTCTGAAGGTATGCTAGCCGCGCCAGTAAAACACAATAAGGATAGGTGTTCCTAACTACAGCAAGGTACTCTCCCCTCCCCTACCTCCCCTACTTCCCCTACCTCCCCTGATTCAATAACAATTCTCAACCAGATTTTTTGAAACCTCTTAAGATTTGATACATTAAAGTGTTATTTCTACCGACTCAGCAGCTTGACAAATTAATTTCCAAGCTTGCTCCACATGAATTCTTTCAGTGGTTGCTTGCCCAATCGACATTCGTAAAGTAAGTTTTTGGTTAAGCTGAGTTGAAGTTAGGTAAAGTTGTCCGGAGGAATTAAGACTATTGAGGATTACCTCATTAACCCGAGCGCTACCTTTATGACGAAAACAGACTAGGTTGAGGGGAGGATTTACAACTAGCTCAAAGCTTGAGTGCGATTTTACCCATTCCGCAAATTCTTGTGCTAAAGCTATATGCTTGCGAACGTAATTTTGTAAACCTTCAATGCCGTAATATCGAATCACAAACCAAAGTTTGAGACTTCTAAATCTTCGCCCGAGAGGAATTTGCCAGTCCCGGTAGTCAATGACTTTGCCGGATTCGGTAGCCTGATTTTTTAGATAATCTGGCACGATTGAAAGAGCCTGAGTCAGTTTTGCTCTGTCTCGAACGTAAAAGCAAGTACAGTCAAAATTGGTCATCATCCATTTATGAGGGTTAAAACAGTAGCTGTCGGCTAGCTCCAACCCCTGATGAATCCATCGAAACTCAGGACATATAGCGGCTGTACCACTCATAGCTGCATCTATATGTAGCCAGATATTGTATTTCCGCGTAATTTCTCCTAACTCTGGAATGGGATCGATGGCATGAGATGAGGTAGTTCCTATAGTAGCTGCCAAATAACAAGGGGTTAAACCGGCATTTATATCTGCTTCAATGCACTGCTGTAGTAAATCTGTACGCATAGCATAGGTAGAATCAACTTCTATCAAGCGCAAGTTTTCCAGGCGCAGCCCTGCTATTTTAACCCCTTTTTCAATTGATGAGTGTGTCTGAGTAGAAATGTAAACAACCAATTTGCTAATATCTGCTTTTGCCTGTTCTCTGGCGGCTAGTAAAGCGACTAGAGAAGCGCTACTAGCTGAATCTTGGATAACTCCTCCCCCAGTCCCAGAAGATAGGAATTGTTTTGGTAGTTCCAGCATATCTACCAGCCAGTCTAAAACATGGGTCTCTAATTCAGTACAAGCAGGAGAAGTTGCCCATAACATTCCCTGTACTCCCAAACCAGCACTGATTAACTCTCCTAAAACTGAGGGTGCAGAAGTACCTGTGGGAAAGAAGGCGAAGAAGTTGGGAGATTGCCAATGAGTGAGACCGGGCAGAATAATTTCATTCAGGTCTTTTAATATTGCCTCGAAAGACTCGCCCTTTTGGGGTGCAGTTTCCTGTAGCTTACCTTTGATACCTCCAGGTTCAACTTGAGACATAACAGGTAGCTTCTCTACATTCTCCCAGTAATTAGTTATCCAATCAATAACTTGATATCCCCAATGGCGAAATTCTTCTGGAGACATATGGTAATTTTGTTGTGGTGCCATTAGAAGCCTCTAATACAGTAAAATTTTCTGTGAAATCTCTAACCTAAAATGGTAGTAACGTTCATCCTTTTTATCAACTTGCCTTAAACTTAAGTGATATCATGTCCGCTTATATATCTTGAATAAAACTCACGCAAAGACGAGGCAGCGCGTTGCAGTGAATCCATCCCTGTAGGTGGTGAGACCAGTGCTGATAGTGAAGCGTGGCACGAAAGTGCCATAGGAGGGTTTCCCGACCTAGGCAACTGGCGTATAGCTCAATACGGTTCAGTTAAGACTCGATCCTCATTGCAAAAATCAAAGCCCAAAAAACTGATTATTTTATAGGGTGGGCACTGCCCACCACCCCTTATTGAGAAGGTACAAGATGTCAGACAGCTTACTCATGAATACTGCCATCTGGCATGATAGCACCAGTAAATTTTGGATCGACGAGGTTAGCGCTAGTAAGATTAGCATCTTTCAAGTTGGCTTTTTCTAGGTTTGCGTTTTCCAAATTTGCACCCCGCAAGTCGGCTGACGAAAGGTTCGCCCCACTTAACTTTCCTAAACTTATATCTTGCACCTGGAAATTTGAATGTCAATTCCGTGACTAAGTGCAATCGGACGCATTCGTTCAAGGTCAAGTAAAAAGCAACACAGAAGTAATTGTGGAAATATTGTTTGAAATGCGATTCGTGCAGCTTCTCCCCAATCAGGTAGATCTGTAGTGGCGAGCGATAAATAAGCCCAATGCGCCAAAACATAAGAGATAAGCGACAGTACCAACCAACGATCAACTCATTCGAGTGTTCCTTGCCCAAAACGATGCAAGCCAAAACGGTGCTTTGCAGTTTTAAACCAACCAACTAGGCTGCCATCGTCGTTTACCCCACCCTTCGGGTTCGCCAGTCGCTACAACGGGGGGAACCCCCGCAACGCGCTGGCTCACCAGGAAATGGTGCTAGCTTTGAGGGCTTTTGTAGACACGAGAAATCGTTTTTCATACTTCCCATCATCACGTTTAAAATAGTACCAGGATACAGAGACAAGAAACTTTAAGCCCACCAGACGTAGTTGTTGTCCTCGCTTATGTAATTGAGAGACACAGCGTCCATCCGCCAACTTACGGGTACAAGCACTTGCGAGCAATTACGTGGTACTTCAGCTTTCGGACATCGTGTAGAAATTCTACACTGCCAAAGGCTGTATCCACAAGAACCATCACCTTAAAGTGTTTGGTTAGTTTTTTAGGCAAACATTTGACCAGCCTTAATCCCAACTGTGCTGGGGAAGGAGTTCCTTTTCCTCTCCATACACGGAAACTCCACAGCTGCCACCGACCAACAACCAAATACATCACAACCAGAGGCAAGCCTCGTTTTCCGTTGTAGACGCGAATTAAATTTTCAAATCCCTTAAATTTTCCGAATTTCACGCCTAGTTGTCAGGTCAATAATCACTTGTAGAAATGGTTGACGCCCCAATGGACGCTCGGACAACATCTCCTTGTTACACTTTTGCCTCTTTATTCGCCGCTCTGCGGGTTACCCTTACAGGTACAAGATATAAGCCTCTCACTAGCAGCTTTCAGCGCTAGTAACATATGAAAGAAACACATTTTACCTAAATTTCTAAAACCCTTGCTATATCTTGCTTTCAAAATGTGTTTCTTAGGAGGTAAGAAAAGGTAGGTGTTTGTACAACCCTATGTTTAACTTGCCCAAAAAGACGCCCATAGTAACAGCAGCGCACAATTAAATGCGTTGTACTACCTGACTCTAAGCAAAGATTTTTGTAGGTGAGCAGTTTCCACAGCTCTAAACACTGTAACCTTAACGATCGCATACGATTGAAATATCGAGCTTATGGGAATCCAATACGGCAATCTCAGTTTATACGGAGTACATAGGGATGAGTTGATTAACTACCTATCGGAAGTTAGTCGAGAGGCTTATGTATCAACAAATATCAATGATTTCATAACTATATACGATCGGGTTGTAGATGGGCCAAATAGGAAAGATGTAGCTAATTTAACCAAGCTAGATTCAAGAGCTAGAGCGATCGTAAATCAATACCGTTATGGGTCGTACTTCACTTTAGTTTGTTTAGCACGTCACTTGTCGAGAATATTTTCTTGTTCCGCTTTGGCTGTTCATGTTTATGATGGGAGCATTTTTTGGTATCACCTGAGTAAAGACGGGGAAATGTTGGATGAGTATACAACTTATGGAGATGAGAACTGGAGACCAGGAAAAGTTTCTAATAAACTTCCTACTCGCCCTCAAATTAAAGGAGGAAATCCAAATAAGTTGTGTATTGCTTTTGGCAAAGAAATAATGCTTGACCAAATAGAAATCATTCTTCGCAAACCTGATAAACTCAGTGATGAAACTTCGTTGGTTAACTTACCTCGCAATGAAGCTTTACTTAGAGTTGAAAGCTATTCGTCACCCATAATTCGACATGAAGCGTTAGCAAGATATCTAGGAATGTGTGCTGGTGAGTGTTGTAGGCATAAACTATCTTGCAATTGATACTGGAGAATTTCCAGAACTTTGGGAAGATTTTTGTTATTGGGAAGGTGATGATGTCCCTACACTTGAAGAAGTTGAACCACTGCTTATAAAAACAAGTTATTCAAATTTCTAAGTGCCAAACATATAGTAATCCTATCTGATTAAAAAAAAAATCTCAAGACTGTAGGTAGTTGCTCTGTCAAACAAAAGTATCATGTGGTGGGCAGTACCCACCCTACGTGCATTTCAAACATCAAATAGGAGTCCTAAACAGAAGTATCATGTGGTAGGCAGTGCTCACCCTACTACCGCGTCCACCTCAAAATGTTGGGTTGAGACTGCAGGGGAGCAGGGGCGCAGGGGGGAAAGAAAAGAAACTAATTAACCGATTAATTTCTACCCAACAAATTAACCTAGATGCGCTACTACGTGCATTTCAAACATCAAATAGGAGTCCTAAACAGAAGTATCATGTGGTAGGCAGTGCTCACCCTACGTGCATTTCAAAAATCAAATAGAAAGCAATGACTTCTAGGAGGCGGTGAGTGTCAATATCCGTCTCAAAACTTCCGCCAAAATACTCGGTTGGAACAATGCAGTTGGTGGCTTGAGCAAATGCAACACTTCTACAAGAACTTTGTACACGTTGGCACTCTGAGTTGCACTTAACATGACTCGATCGAGATACCAATGCATGAATCGGAACGTGAGGCTTGGTTGACCTCCCTCAGTTGTAGGCCAGCGGAAATCATCGCCAGTTGCCATTAACCACGGTACTGTGTTTACTTTGCTGAGTTGTTTTTGAAAACGCTTTTGTAAACCTGTGAGATTTCCATTGGAGGTTTGTAAATTTTGTTGCTTCAAGCACCAATCTAGAGTTAAAGCACCAAGTGTTGCTGCGGTCATGCCTTGACCGTAAACGGGATTAAAGGCGCAGACAGCATCACCCACTATCAAGAAGTTTTCTGGTAACCGTGACATTCGTTCGTAATGACGCAGGCGGTTTTCGGTACGCTGGTAACCATAGATGGGAGAGATTGGTTGGGCATTTTGAATAGCTTCAGAAATCTCTGGGCTTCGCAAACTCCGGGCAAAGTCGAAAAAACCAGCTTCATCAGTGGGGGGATAGTCTTTTCCTACACCAATGAGACTAACTATCCAGCGATTTCCTTCAACTTGATAAAGCACGCCTCCCCTTGTATTGTTTGGAGCGGAGGGTATTATATACAACACCTTATAATCCAATGGTTCTCCAGTTAGGGACTGATACCAGCGAGTCGAGTAGCCCAAAAAAGAGTCGATCGCTGTCTCAATTGGCAGATCGTACCCCAAAGCTTGCAACCACTTAGGCGCTTTGGAATTGCGTCCACTAGCATCTACAACTAACTGAGCAGATAACTCTGTTTCTGTACTGTTGCCATTTCTGATTCGCACGCCTGTCACTGCTGTTTTGCTAGGACTACTTAACAAGTTTGTTACAACAGTTGCTTCTAAAAATTCCACATGACTTTTAGAAGTTAAGCGCTTTCTGATAATAAGTTCGAGTAAATTTCGGGAGCAACTACGGGTAGTTATCTCAGAGGAAAAGCGAGGTGCCCAACCTCCCGGCAATAACCATCGGTAATCTGCTGTCCAATCTATGATGGGAGCTTCGTAAAAAGCCAGTTCATCTTTAAATCCCGGAAAAAGTTGCTCTAAAATCTGTAGTCCCTGAGCTAACAGTACGTGGAGTTGGTAAGACTGAGGAACGCCAGGGCGAGGCACTGGTTCAGAGGGAAAGCGATCGCGCTCAACAACGGTCACCCGGCCAAAGTAGTCTGCCAGCACCCGCGCTACTAACAATCCAGCAATACTGCCACCAATAACGACAGCTTGTCTACAGTCAGGCTTCTGTGGAACAGCGTTGGTAGCTATTTCGGAGTGCAACATTTAACTTTTCCTTTAAGATTAACCTAGAGTCAATATAGGCGATCGCAAATTAAGATTCCCACTGCCACCGGAAGTATCTGCCCGAATTTTACCCTGGTTGTTGAGAAAGATGCGATCGGCATCCACAAACAAATTGCCAGCACTGCCTGTGTCTGAACTACTGAGTGTCACTTGGCAGGCGGTGTGTTGAAAACCCCCCTAGCGGCGCACAATCGGGCTGTTTCATCGTTGGCTTTTAGCCCTGATGGAAAGCAGCTTGCTAGTGGTAGTGATGACGAAACAATTAAGGTGTGGAATCCGCAGGGGCAGTTGCAGCATATTCTAACCGGACATAATAATGCAGTTTGCTCTGTGGCTTTTAGCCCCAATGGGCAGCAACTCGCTAGTGGTAGTTACGATCGGACAATTAAATTGTGGAATCCCAAAACAGGGCAGTTGTTGGGCACTTTCACCGGACATAATAAAGCAGTTTGGTCTGTGGCTTTCAATCCGCAAGGTAATACCGTTGTTAGCGGCAGTGCAGATAAGACTATCAAGATTTGGCAGATCGCGAAAGCGCCTTTAAAGCCACTGTCGCATAAGCGATTTTAATTACTAGGGATCGCCTATCTCCCTGTTATCTTCAATGAGGTGATTTTAATGCAAGCTCAAATTATCAACCAGTTTGGTAGTCCTGATGTTTTTGAGGGAGCAGACATTCCAGTTCCTCAAGTTATACCCAAACACGTATTGATCCGGGTGATGGCAACCAGCGTGAATCCTGTAGACCTCAAAATTCGCCAGGGCGTACCCGCATACGCAAACGTTGCTCCCGATCTTCCTGCAGTGTTGCATGGAGATGTTGCTGGGGTGGTGGAAGCGATCGGCGACGGAGTGAGCACTTTTCGACCCGGAGATGAAGTGTATGCCTGTCCTGGTGGAGTCAAAGGATTTGGGGGTGCTTTGGCTGAATATATGTTGGTAGATGTAGACCTAGTGGCTCATAAGCCCAAGTCCCTCGCCATGACAGCCGCCGCCGCCCTGCCCCTAATCTCGATTACCGCATGGGAAGCAATCATCGAGCGTGCGAAAGTGCAACCGGGACAACGGGTGTTAGTTTACGGTGCAACGGGAGGCGTGGGGCATATCGGGTTGCAACTGGCAAAGTGGGCTGGGGCGAAGGTTTATGCCCTGGTATCGAGCGAGGAGAAGGAGGCGATCGCCCGTAAACTGGGAGCCGATTTCACGATTAACTACCGCCTGCAGACTGTCGAGGATTTTGTGGCAGAACACACAGATGGACAGGGGTTTGATGTGGTGTTTGACACGGTGGGAAATGACAATTTGCAAAATGCCTTTAAAGCAGCAAAGCTGAATGGAACCGTGGTTTCAATTGTTTCCACCTCTAAGCAAGATCTTACCCTACTTCATACCAAAGGACTCACCTTGCATCTGGTTTACAGGCTAATTCCCATAATATATGGTGTGGGTCGAGTGCGGCAGGGAGAGATCTTGACACAAGTGGCTCAACTGGTAGATGCAGGGCAAGTGCATCCCCTATTGGATACCAGAGTCTTCAATTTTTCTGAAGTAGCTCAGGCACACCAACGGGCTGAATCAGGTCAGGCATTAGGCAAAGTTGTACTCCAACAGGGATAAATGAACGCATCAAACCGAAGAATTGTTAGTTTGTAGAAGGATTAGTACTCAGGTTTGAATTTAAATTCCAACTTTAGCTGGAGCCAAGCTTCGATTTTGAGATGGACTCATTCATCAATCACTTTATTGAACAAAAGTTTCAACTCTAAGTGGACGACAAATTTAGAGTCAATTGTATATATTGAACTCATACAAATCTATTTACTGTTAGTGCTTGTGGGTGAAGCACGAATTGTTATGAGGCGACACACGATCGCGCAAGCAATTGCTGGTCCATTGTTGGGCATTGTTCTGACCGCAATTCAACTGCTGTTTTTCAAACTCGCATAAGTGAAAGGCAGGAAAATATAATGACTCAATATAATTATGTTGTCATTGGTGCTGGCTCGGCAGGATGTGTCGTTGCCATTAGTGAGCTGGAACGATCGCAATATTACGGTTGCTGATATCACTCAACTTTATACCCGTAAGAAGAACAATCCAGAATTACTTCACCAAACTGCTCAACTAGAAGCTCTACTGTGAAAGTTGGCGCGACTACTTCCAGAAGCAAAAAAGAGAGCAAGAGTATGTCTGGCAAACACCATAACAATTTCACCACCTATAAACTTACAAGGAGTAAAGTCATGACCACATATCGCACGATTAAGATCGATGGTTTAGATATCTTTTATCGAGAAGCTGGCTCTCGCGATAATCCGACGATTCTGCTGTTGCACGGCTTCCCGACTTCATCTCATATGTTTCGCAACCTAATTCCTGCCTTAGCCGATCGCTTCCATCTGGTTGCACCCGATTATCCTGGCTACGGCAATAGTTCTATGCCAACAGTGGATGAGTTTGACTACTCGTTCGATCGTCTGGCACAGATCGTAGAGAAATTTATTACCGCGATCGATCTCAAAAAATACAGCCTTTACGTAATGGATTATGGTGCCCCTGTTGGCTACCGCATTGCAGCTAAATATCCAGAGCGAGTGGAAGCCTTAATTGTGCAGAACGGGAATGCCTACGAAGAAGGTCTGCGTGAATTTTGGGACCCGCTCAAGGCATATTGGCATTCCCGTTCTCCTGAAAATGCGGACAAGCTCAAACACCTTTTCACTCTAGAAGCAACGAAGTGGCAATATACCAATGGTGTTCGTAATCTGGAAGCAATTAGTCCCGATACCTGGACGGTGGATCAACATTTCCTCGATCGTCCCGGAAACGAAGAGATTCAACTGGCGCTGTTTTATAGCTATGGCACCAACCCACCGTTATATCCACAATGGCAAGAGTATTTTCGTAACTATCAGCCACCGACCCTGATTGTTTGGGGCAAGAATGACGACATCTTCCCTGCTGACGGTGCTTATCCTTACCAGCGCGACCTGAAAGACGTTGAGTTTCATCTACTCGATACCGGACATTTTGCCCTGGAAGAAGACGGGGAGGCGATCGCAAACCACATCACGCAATTTCTCACGTCACGGCTGCAACCCATTCCTGTCTGACTGGCAAGTTAACTTGAAGGACAAGAGAACCACGAACATTAATAATTAAGAAAAACCATGAATATCAATAAAAATGATACTGCAGTAGTCGTCATCGATCCGCAAAACGATGTCTTGAGCGAAAAAGGTATTTCCTGGGACTTGGTGGGTGAAAGTGTTAAGGAGAACAAGACCGTCGAGAACATCGAGCGAATCTTCAAAGCCGCGAAGCAGAATGCATTTGAGGTTTTCATCTCCCCCCACTATTACTATCCCACCGACTATAGCTGGAAATTTGCTGGAACCCTAGAGCAGATGGTGCTTAAGTCCAAAGAATTTTTTCGCAGTGGTGCATTAAGCCTCGACGGTTTTTCTGATTCAGGTGCGGACTGGCTCGATCGCTTTAAACCTTTCATTGAGGATGGCAAGACGGTCGTAGTTAGTCCCCATAAGGTCTTCGGTCCACAGAACAACGACCTCGTTTTGCAAATACGTAGGCGCTCCATGAGCAAAGTCATTCTCCTTGGAATGCTGGCAAATCTCTGTGTCGAATCTCACCTGCGCGAATTGGTCGAGCAGGGATTCGAGGTCGTCGTCGTTAAAGATGCAACAGCTGCCCCTCGACACCCAGAGTTGGGAGATGGCTACAAGGCAGCACTAATCAACTATGGGTATATCGCTAACGCAGTTCTGTCTACGGATGAAGTTGTAAGC
The DNA here is from genome assembly GCF_045865695.1 of Scytonema hankhaensis NUACC26. Classification (NCBI taxonomy): domain Bacteria; kingdom Bacillati; phylum Cyanobacteriota; class Cyanophyceae; order Nostocales; family Scytonemataceae; genus Scytonema; species Scytonema hankhaensis. The sequence continues at coordinate 15,568 of NZ_BAACAP010000163.1, read as the reverse complement.
CTACTCCAGGCTGGGGACTGACTTCCGATCTAAAGAGCGCAAGATCCGGGTGAATGCCGTTAGTCCGGGAGTGATTCCGACTCCTAGTACCGAGCACTTGGGAGTGGGATTTGTGGACAGCCAAGTCAGCGCTATCCCACTCTTGAGAGTCGGCACACCCGATGAGATTGCCAAAGCCATCCCCATCGATCGCTATTGAAAACGAAGCACCAGCCAAGCTGATTGTCGATCCACCACTTCCCGAACCGCTGTCCCAGGGTCGCGTCTTTATCCAGTATCGAACCGAGAACCTGCGTATGTTGCCAGTGTTCGGCAAAGGTGCTCTTGACGTATCACCACGCCTTGGTCATGTCCATATCACTGTTGACGACGCATCGTGGCACTTTGTTGACACCAGTGGCGAAACGTCGCTCCTGGTCGGACTGGAACCAGGTTCACACAAGGTGTCGATCGAACTAGCCGATCCCATGCACAACGTAATCACCAGCGCAACAGTAATGTTCACGGTGCCATCAATCCGGCATTAATGTCGAAGTAATTCGATGTGAATATTTCAGTCTAATTAGTTTTACAATACTTTTGAAAACAATGAAAACACTACTGAAAAGATCCGCGTTACTTTTTGCTTTGTCAATCAGTGTCTTAGTTAATTTTTCCTTAAGAGCCTCTGCTGATTCTACTGCTAGCATCATCCTAAGTACAAAATGCCAGGGTGGTTACAACATAAATATTTGGCGGAATTACACTTCCGGTGAACTGCTCTATCGCGCAACCAGTCCCAATGGGAATTTGAGTTTAGCTGGAGGAACTAAGCAAGCGACAGAAGGTGTTAAAGTATACAAATTTCGGAATAGAAATTATGAATATTGGGTGTGGGATGGCACGTTGGATAACCCGCAGTCTGGAACTTTAGAGGTGTATAAAAACAACCGTATCCTATTGCACCAGGCTTGTACAAAAAGTTGAATCCTCCTAGAGAGAACGTCCGGTAATCTGCTTGTAGCTACGCCAATTCAGTTTCGTCGAATTAATTCTATCCCTGAAGCTTCGCCTATCTTGGGGCTTTTAGCTTTTGGCGTAGTAGGTCTTGGTTCGGTACACAGAAGGAAATTGAAAGGCTTGTTTGATAGGGAGTTGAACCTGCCGAGCGATTAGAAAAAATTAGGAGGAGCCGAGCGCATGATATGAAATTGATGGGAACGTTCGCTCCACATACTCGTATAATACCGCACAGATCTTTGTGAAGTTTTGTAATACGTCAAGCAAACTTAAAACGTGCAACTTAATCACTATCAACATCAACGTTTGCATGAATTCAATATAGGTAATCGGCTCGCGCTTGTCGTCCACTCAAAGTTGTCACTTTTATGTCATCGAGTGATGGATGAAGCAGTCCATCTCATGGTGGAAGACTGGCTCCAACTTTAGTTGGAATTTGGATTCCAACTTTAGTACACCCTACAAATTGACAAGTCCACGCTTAACGGCAACAATCACCGCTTGCGTGCGATCGCTCACGCCAAATTTGCTCAAAAGTCGATTCACATGAGATTTGACGGTACTTTCGCCAATTCTTAAAGCCGCCGCAATGTCTACATTACTTATCCCCTTGGCTGCCAAACGACCTCTTAAAGACATTGGCACTAGTACATGAAGGCAGAAGTACGTAGGCAGAGGGCAGAAGGCGCAAACGCTTATTCCCAAAGCTTTTACCTCAATCCTAATGGTATAGTTATTTCCGCCAACCCGTACTAGTCTATTGAGGTACAGATTTATCAGCGTCCATCTGCTACAGGCTGCGGTTAATTATTTCTTCTGTATCTGACGAGACTGGGAATTGATATATTAATGTTCGTAGTCAGGTTTGAATTTGGATTCCAACTAAAGTTGGAGATCGGCTTCGATTTTGAGATGGACTCATTCATCAATCGCTTTATTGAACAAAAGTTTCAACCCTAAGTGGACGACAAGTTGAGAGTGAATTGTATATGTTGAACTTATGCAAAAACTAATATAGCAATCCTAGAGCGTGAAAAATGAGTCAATGTTGATTCAAAAACTTAGTATGTGCGAAGAATTCATCGCCGGAGATGGCACACTTTTGCGAGAGCTTTTGCATCCCAATAAACAACCTTTGGAATTACGGTATAGTTTAGCTCATGCAGTAGTGCCAATTGGAAAAACGTCAATTTCCCACTCCTTGACCACTTCCGAAGTCTATTACATCCTCACTGGGAAAGGAGAGATGCATATAGATAATGAACTTCAGATAGTAGAACCAGGAGATGCGGTGTACATTCCACCAAATGCTAGGCAATTTATTCGTAATTCTGGGGAAGAGCCGTTGATATTTATTAGCATAGTCGATCCCGCATGGCGTAAGGAAGATGAGACGATATGGTCACGATAGATTCTATTGGTACTTATTTAATTAAAAGACTTTACGAGCATGGTGTTCACCATATCTTTGGTGTACCCGGTGATTATGTTCTAGGCTTCGACAAGTTGTTAGAAAATAGTCCAATCCAATTCATCAATACCTGTGATGAACAAGGAGAAATTAATGGCGACATCTGCAAAGCGGCTGAAACGTTTAGAACAACGCGAATGGTTGCTCTGGATTCTGACCGCAGCAACGTTCTTAATCTTTTTTCAAGCATACATGGTTGCGCCGCTCATCCCGCATCTTGCCTCTGTGTTTAAAGTTTCCAACCAAACGATTGGTTTGATTGTCCCGGCGTATATGATTCCTTACGGCGTCACTTCCCTCATCTTCGGGTTAGTTGCAGATCGGATTGGACGAAAGCCAGTAATGCTGACTTCGCTCTTTGCAATTATTTTCCTGCCAATGCTAACTGCAACTGCTCAATCCGCATGGCAACTGATCCTCTGGCGGTTCTTGACTGGACTGAGCGCTAGTGGGACAATTCCACAAGTATTGACCTTAATTGGAGAACTTTTCCCTTACGAGCAAAGAGGTCGTCCTTTGGGTTGGGTATTTGGTGCGATGGCTGGCGGTATGGCTTTTGGCTCTGTGTTTGGAGCATTACTCGAATCAACGATCGGTTGGCGTGGACTGTTTATTGCGATAGGGCTTTTGGCTGTTGTAGTATTTCGCCTACTGTGGGCACAACGACAACTGCTAGGAAGCGCTCGACCTTCATCCCCCTTTAATTTGAATGACCTGCTAGCTGGCTATAAGAGCTTGTTGGAATCTAATCGCGGACGGCGTACCTATGGATATGTTCTTTTCAATGGAATATTTCACTCAGGGGTTTATACCTGGCTGGGACTATACTTTACACAGCGCTACGGATTTGACGAAGTTCGGATTGGTCTTGCTTTGCTAGGATACGGCATTCCAGGTACTTTGCTCGGTCCAGTAATTGGACGAGCCGCAGACCGTTGGGGACGCAACTGGTTACTTCCTATTGGCTTTACGATAGCTGGGCTTGCCTCTGCTGCTTTGATTTTTGATATCCCTCCTATTGTTGCCACCATCGCAGCAACTAGTCTATCGCTCGGTTACGACATGACACAGCCTCTACTGGCTGGAATTGTCACCGACTTAGGTGCAGAGCGACGCGGTCAGGCAATGGGGTTGAATGTCTTTACTCTATTTATTGGCTTTGGGGTAGGTGGTTTCCTTTTTGGTGAAGCGTTGCGATTTAGTTTTACTACCGCATTAACCATCTTCACAATCTTTATGTTAGCTGCTAGCTTGATTGCGATTGCCCTGTTCCGTTCTGAAGGGAAAGGGCGCAAACTTCTGTCTAAGTCTCACTAAAGCTACAAACAGACACTTAAACTTACGACCAATCAACGAGTCTTAGACCTGTTTTCATCACCAAGAACAACGTCCATCCATTCATAGGTTATCTCCAGCCTGACTTTGAGGAAACCTTTCTCCCACTGATATTCCGGCTCGTACTCGACTGTTTCCTGAAATATTGATGTTCCGGGCATTCATTGCAATACTTCCACGATCGCTTTAGTGTTTATGATACCAATTCTTTATGAAACAGCGCTATAAAAGCATCGATCTGATTGACGACTTGTGCTGCAACGAGATTTGCTTCTTGCTCGTATTTATCTCCAGGCTGTCCAATCGTCAACTTAGTTTGAATTTGTTCTCTTTGTGTGCCAAACAAGCTTTTTCTAATAGTATTTTACGTTTAATTAGGTTGAGCTACTAAGCGCTCAAGTTCCAGTAAATTAAGGAGAATATTTTTGTTTTTGCTCTTCTATGAATGGCTGATACCTGCTTTCTAGTGGAACATCATTATTGAGCCTTCTTACTTCGATGTCCCCCTCATTGCTCAATATCTCTTCGAGGTGTAACCTATGCACATCACCTATTCCGGCAAGTAAATAGCCTTTTTGTTGAGCTTCTTTCATCTTTTTGTACATATAATACTCCCTCATACGTTCAAATTCTTTTGCATCCGGTTCTTGTGTGCTTCCTTGTAAGTCTTCTCTGTTTGTTTTAAATTGATTAAACTCCTCTCGATCTCCACTAGTCTGGATCTCGGATTTGGCTGCATCCTTAAACGAATCTATAAAATTATTGTATGTGAACTTCTTCTGATAGATGGCTTTTATGAATGCAGTGTTTGCCAGTTTTACCCCCTTCGTTAGTTCTTTAGCCGTTGTATTAAATACATCTTGGTGTTTTTGCCATAACTCTTGCACATTCGGTTGATATTTTGCTGACTTTGCTGCTATTAACATCGCTCGCAATAAATACTTTAATTGAGCTTGTTTTAAGTTATATCCTTCAGCAATCTGTCGCTCAGTTTGTTGTGTTGAACTTCCTACTTCTATCACTGCTTTTTCTACGTTTTCTCGCAGTCCATCAATGCTACGACAATCTTTGGCAGTATTTTTTCTGCAGTATGAGACGTGCGTTTATTATCATGTTGATATCCAAATTTTTCCTTCAAATCCTTGCTATCTTGGCTACTAACTTGCCGAACTCTTTTTGATTTTTTTAGTAGTGTTTCTGGAATTTATGTATATTGCTCGTATATGTATTTTTTAGTTCCAAGCGCTTTTACTACATCGACTAAAGTCGTGCCCGAATGCTTTTCACCAAGCACAAGCAACTTATCATTAGGGATACGTATCCAAGTATTTTCTTTTTTTAGATAGCCCATTGTTTCGGTTTTTCCACTAGCATAGTTGAACATTTCTTGTTCATTTTGGAAGAAAAAACCTTTATCCTCAGCTTGGATCATTGCCCCTATGTTCCGAACCCCGCTTCCCTTTTTAAAGTCGTTCTTCGTTAACAACTTCGAGTCTAATGGTTTCTTGTCGGCACCTATATAGACAGTCCGTTGTATGAGCCGATCCGCGCTCTTCTGCTGTACGTGTTTGTTAGTCGATATCGCTCCTTGTTGAAGCGTATGAGTCAGTTCATGAGCTATCAATTCTTGCCCCCCTGGGCTTGTGGGGTCATATGCCCCTTGGCGAAAGAAAATATCCTTCCCCGTGGTAAACGCTTTAGCCTGAATTAACTGATTCAACTGGTCAGACTGTGCATCTGCGTGTACTCTCACCCCACTAAAATCCGCTCCAAAAGACTGCTCCATCGGTACTCTTACGGTTTCAGCAAGAGGCTGTCCCCTACCCCTTGCCTGGTTGATAGACGCTTCCAAATCTGGTGTTGCTGCCATCCCACCATTAAGCTGACGCTGTGCTATTGCTTTCATCTGCAATTGCTCTTCTTCGGGCATTGCTTCACGCTGAATACTCTGGTTTTGGTCTGGCTGCGATGACATAGGAGCATTGATCTGATTGACGACTTGTGCTGCAACGAGATCTGCTTGTTGTTCGTATTTATCTCCAGGCTGTCCAATTGTCAGCTTAGTTTGAATTTGTTCTCCTTGTATGTCAAACAAGCTTTTTCTAATAGCATCTCTTTCTGCTCGGCTGGGAATACTAAATGTTGTTGCTTGAAGTAGTGGTGAATTGGTTTGTACGTGGCGATCGTCAATTGCAAATGGAGGCATTTGAGATTGTTTTCTCTGAAGCAACGAATACCCAACAGATTTTTTTAGTTTTTGGTAAGTCATAAAGAAAATTTTCAGGTGGATAACCTATTTATTATTTCATCTGCTATGACTGCTAATGATTAGACTAAAGTCCAATTTTTCAATGAAGTGCTACACCCCACACCCTTCTTGTTGACAAACCCTTCAACTTTATTAACACTAGCTTGAGCGTTCCTCAGATATCAAGCCATAAGCGTCTACACACTCAAGCTACGATTGTTGTGAGAGCTGAAGAATTGTCAGATTGTAGAAGGATTAGTACTTAGGTTTGAATTTGGATTCCAACTTTAGTTGGAGCCAAGCTTCGATTTTGAGATGGACTCATTCATCAATCACTTTATCGAACAAAAGTTTCAACTCTAAGTGGACGACAAGTTTAGAGTCAATTCTATATATTGACTTATACAAAAACTAATGTAGCAATTCTAAATCATCTATGAAAAGTTTGGAAATTTTCAAGCACTATTGCTTGTTGAAAAATTGTTCGTGACCATCAGAGTCACAGATGCTTTTAAAATGATGAATAAAATTAATGCACAAACTCGTTCTTGATTCAATTGGGAGAAATTCAGTTTCAAATTGATGGACAAACCCTTGTCGCAACGCCTGAAACCTTTATTTACTCTCCTAAAGGACAAACTCACTTGTTTATTAACGTCAGCGATCGACCTGCTTGGATGTTGTGCTGGGTAACGCCAGCCGGATTAGAACAGTTTTTCATGGAGATTGGTATTCCAGCCGACGATCCAACAGCACCGCCACCTCCTGTTACAGACGCAGATATCCAAAAGACGATGGCTCTGGCTCCCCAGTACGGCTTGACCATTCTTCCTCCAGAATCCGCTCATTAAATAATTTCGACAGTACAGATGGTGATACAAGCTCAGATGCCCTACACCGTCCTGCGAGATGGAGTTTTGACTCATCCCACGATGACCGAAGGTTAAATGCGCTATTCTCAAAGTTGTAGGAAGCAAAAGACAGTGTTGCAATATGTTATCATAGAAGACTAGATTTCAAAATAACGCGATACTATTGAAGGTCAACCAGGAAAGAAAACAGAAATTGTTGCGATTGTTAATCAAGGGTAAAAAGAATGATGAGTCAATCGACTACAATTCGGGTTTTGATAGCTGACGACCATGCCATAGTTAGGCAAGGATTGGCAACCATCATTAATCGTGACCCAGAAATGACAGTAATTGCTCAAGCAGAAGATGGACAACAGGCAATCGACCTATTCCGGGAACACCAACCAGATGTGACCTTGATGGATTTGCGAATGCCGCAAGTCGGAGGAGTTGAAGCCATTGCTGCTATTTGTACTGAATTTAAATTTGCCCGAATTATTGTACTAACAACCTACGATAGCGATGAAGATATCTATCGCGGATTGCACGCTGGGGCTAAAGGATATTTGCTTAAGGATGCTAAAACCAATGAGCTTCTCAATGCAATTCGCACAGTTTATTGCGATCGGCAGTATATTCCGCCAGACGTGGGGGCAAAACTGGTGCAGCGCATGAGCCATCAAGAACTGAGCGAGCGAGAGCTAGAGGTACTCCGTTTGATGACACGGGGAATGAGTAATCTAGACATTAGCACCGCTTTAAATATCAGTGAAAGTACTGTTAAATCTCACGTTAATCGAATTTTAAGTAAGTTAGGAGTCAACGATCGCACTCAAGCCGTGATTGTTGCTGTGAAACGCGGGATTGCGAGTTTGTAAGTCATACTTCAGTTGGAATTTGGATTCCAACTTAAGTTTGAGCCAGCCTTCGATTTTGAGATGGATTGAGTCATCGATCGCATAGCGTATCCGGAGGACAATCGCGTCACTTGTTTACAAAACAATTCAGAAACGACTTCAGAAGGAGAACAAACGGGCAAGCCAACATTACCAGTCGAAATGATGCTGGTCTGTGGCTATCCTGGAGTTGGCAAATCAGCACTAGTGCAGGAACTCTACAAGCCAATCACGGCAAAGCGTGGTTACTTTATCTCTGGTAAGTTTGACCAATTAGGGCGCAATATTCCCTACAGCGCTATTGTGGATGCCCTGCGAAAATTGGTGCAGCAATTGCTTGGTGAACCTGACGAACAGGTGCAGCAGTGGCGATCGCGCCTTCTAACGGCTTTGGGAAGCAACGGACAACTCATCATTGATGCGATCCCAGAAGTTGAGTTAATTATTGGTAAGCAACCGCCGGTACCGTCCGTTGAGGCAACCCAAGCTCAAAATCGCTTTAATCGAATCTTTCAGAATTTTGTGCGAGTATTTTGTTCTCCCGAACATCCCCTTACGATCTTCTTAGACGATCTACAGTGGATAGACTCAGCAACACTCAAGTTAATCGAGCTGATGCTGCTTGATGAGCAAACCCAATTCTTATTTTTGATTGGCGCGTATCGAGATAATGAAGTAACTCTCGGTATTCCAAAAATATCTTGCATTGCACTCTGCACCATTCGTTGACTGTGGCGGTACAGTTCGCTTAACACCGCGACTTGAGCTACTGATAGCGTTGAAGACATAGTATTTAAGCTTAAAAACATAATTCTCTAGTAATTTTAAACCATTCACAAGAATCAAGACCCCCGACTTCTTAAAGAAGTCGGGGGTCTGAGTAATTATGGTGAAATACGTCGGAAAGATGAAACATTGTTACTCAACTTTCCTAGTCTCGTAAATGTGTCACTTGAGACAGTAACAGAATCACCTTGGAAATTTGGTTTTGACCAAAACTTCCATGTTCCACTTTGGACACTAACAGATGTGGCTTTCTTACCAAATTTCCCCAAATTTGAGACATTATTATCACTGCAGAACACTTTATTTTGACGCCCGTCTTGTAATTCAATAGTTTTTACTATATTCGTGCATCCATCAGATTCAGTCGATGATGCCTTTGTCACAGTCAGTATAGTTCCAGCAATTGAAGTTACTGTAATAAGTGATAAAGCTGTGAGTTTTTGATTGAATTTCAACATGGTTTTCTCCTGAAAATATCTGTAAAGCAAACTCAACCCTTGCAACTAAATTGCTATCTATGTTTGCATGAATTCAATATATACAATTGACTTTAACTTGTCGTCCACTCAGAGTTGAAACTTTTGCCCAATAAAGCGATCGATCGATCAGTCCATCTCAAAATGGAAGGTTGCCTCAAACTAAAGTTGAAATTTGGATTCCAACTTTAATACAACTTACTTACAAATTGACAATCCCTCTTTTAACAGCAATAATCGTAGAAGCTATATACATGATTTGCTTTGGGCAAGTCAAAGGCGTTACCATACCAAAGGGGATATTTTAGCGCAAGCAGAATTCGTATCTCAAATTTTTGGAGTTGTTGCTTGAGCGAGTCTTAGTCAAGTCAATCGCTTGTCCTTAAGTAGTTTTTGCAACACAGCCCATGATATTCATCAGGAGAGAGTTCAATGATTGCCCTAGCCGGAGTTGCCATCCAAAGCAAAATCTATGAGAGTTCAGCATCTCTGGTGTATCGGGGTATCAGAGAGCAAGATCGGCAAGCGATCGTCGTAAAAATGCTCAAGCAAGATTATCCCTCACCTCAAGAGTTGACCCGCTATAGACAGGAATATGAAATTACCCGTTCTCTCAACCTCCAAGGAGTGGTCAAGGCATACAACCAGCAGGACTATCAACGCACTCTCGTCATTCTCTTAGAAGACTTTGGCGGCGAATCACTAAAGCGATGGATGCAGCAGCGACCAGAATCCTTCTGCCCCATGCCCATACCTGCTTTTTTGCAGCTTGCGCTCGACCTGACAGACATTCTGGGCAGAATCCATGCCGCCAATGTCATTCACAAGGATATTAACCCTGGAAACATCGTTTTCAATCCGGATACTGGCGTTGTTAAAATTATTGACTTCGGAATTGCCACCCAATTTAACCGCACGAATCCAACGTTCAAAAGCCCTCATGTTTTAGAAGGGACACTTGCCTACCTGTCTCCAGAGCAAACAGGGCGGATGAACCGTTCGCTTGATTACCGCACCGATTTTTACTCGCTCGGTGTGACGTTCTACGAACTTCTCACCGGACAGTTGCCATTTCCCACAACGGACATCCTTGAGCTAGTCCATAGTCATATTGCCAAACAACCAGTACCGCCGCATGAGGTGAATGCAACGATTCCCAAAGCAGTTTCAGATATGATTCTAAAACTGATGGCGAAGAATGCAGAGGATCGCTATCAAAATGCTTGGGGAATCAAAACGGATTTAGAAATCTGTGCTCAGCAATTAGATACCATCGGTCAGATTGATAGCATTCAACTGGGAATGCAAGACGTTTGTGACCAGTTTCAAATTCCTCAAAAGCTGTATGGACGGGATCGGGAAGTTGCCATGTTAGTGGCAGCGTTCGATCGCATAGCGTATCCGGAGGACAATCGCGTCGCTTGTTTACAAAACAATTCAGAAACGACTTCAGAAGGAGAACAAACGGGCAAGCCAACATTACCAGTCGAAATGATGCTGGTCTGTGGCTATCCTGGAGTTGGCAAATCAGCACTAGTGCAGGAACTCTACAAGCCAATCACGGCAAAGCGTGGTTACTTTATCTCTGGTAAGTTTGACCAATTAGGGCGTAATATTCCCTACAGCGCTATTGTGGACGCCCTGCGAAAATTGGTGCAGCAATTGCTTGGTGAACCTGACGAACAGGTGCAGCAGTGGCGATCGCGCCTTCTAACGGCTTTGGGAAGCAACGGACAACTCATCATTGATGCGATCCCAGAAGTTGAGTTAATTATTGGTAAGCAACCGCCAGTACCGTCCGTTGAGGCAACCCAAGCTCAAAATCGCTTTAATCGAACCTTTCAGAATTTTGTGCGGGTATTTTGTTCTCCCGAACATCCCCTTACGATCTTCTTAGACGATCTACAGTGGATAGACTCAGCAACACTCAAGTTAATCGAGCTGATGCTGCTTGATGAGCAAACCCAATTCTTATTTTTGATTGGCGCGTATCGAGATAATGAAGTAACTCCAACCCATCCACTAGTATTAATGCTGGAGGGATTGCGAAAAGGGGGGGCAGTGCTTGGGGAGATTGTCCTGGCACCCTTAACGCTCTTGCCATTGAGCCAGTTGATTGCCGAGACGCTGCATCGGGATATAGACACCGTTCGTTCCTTAGCCCAGTTAGTACTGTGTAAAACTGAGGGCAATCCTTTCTTTGTCAACGAATTTTTGCGAATGCTGCATAGCGAAAATCTATTGACATTTAATGCACAACACTATCGCTGGGAGTGGGACATTGCTCAGATTCAAGCGCAAGCTATCACCGATAATGTGGTAGAGTTGATGGTCCTCAAGTTAAAGAAACTGCCAGAGAACACACTGCAAATTCTCCGCTATGCTGCTTGTATTGGGGCTGAATTTGATTTAGATACGTTATCAATTGTTTGTGAGAAATCTCCTAAAACAGTTTCTTTAGATTTACTGGCAGCAATACAAGGTGGATTAATTCAACCCCTCTCTGAATTAGACGAGGATTTGTTAGTTCAACAGTATAAGTTTTTGCACGATCGCGTCCAGCAAGCAGCTTATGCCTTGATTGATGAGTCGCACAAACAAGTGATTCATTTGCAGATCGGACGCAATTTACTTCAAAAAACTTCGCCAGAGCAACTCGCAACCGGGCTGTTTGAAATCGTGGATCAGCTCGATCGGGGAATTGAGCTTCTCCGCGCTCAAGCAGAACGAACTGAAATTGCCAGATTGAATTTAATGGCAGGTCAGAAAGCCAAGGCAGCAACGGCTTATGGAGCAGCCCTTCAGTATTTCAAAATAGGGATTCAACTTCTCAACGCAGAGAATTGGCAGAATGAGTACGACCTCACCTTAGCACTGTACTCAGAAGCAGCAAGGGCAGCGTACCTTGAGGGTCGCTTTGATGAGATGGAACAATGCGTAGAAGTGGTACTGTCCCACGCGAAAACAGTGGTTGACAAAGTGCAAGTTTACAATAGCCGAATTCAAAGATACTTGTCGCAGGGCAACCTGAAAGAAGCACTTAAAATTGGACTGGAAGTGTTGGGGCTACTGGGAGTCATCTTAATTGAAACTCCAAGTCAGTTAGATGTTCAAAGAGGATTGGAAGAAACGACTACACTACTCGCTGGACGAGAAATTGAAGACTTAATTAATCTCCCAAAGATGACCACACCAGAAGTTTTGGCAGCAATGTATATCCTGGCGAGTATCGAAGTTGCTGCAAACATGGTGTCACCAACACTGATGATACTGATTGTGTGCAAAATGGTGAACTTATCAATCACTTACGGCAATGCTACTTGGTCACCACTCAGTTATGCTTCCTACGGTCTTGTTCTAGGTGAAGTTGTTAGAGACATTCAACGCGGTTACCAATTTGGTCAATTAGCTCTCAGCTTGGCAGAACGATTAGATACCAAAAAAGGAAATGTTAAAGCATTAACGATATTTAGTGCCAACGTTATGCACTGGAGGGCACATTTTAGGGAAACAGTATTAATTTTGGGTGAGGCTTATCAAAACGGAGTGGAAACCGGAGACCTTGAATTTGCTGGTTATGCTGCCTGTATTGCATGTTGTCGCGCGTTTTGTGCTGGTGAGGAACTCAACCAACTCGAACAAAGAACGGCAACCTACAGCAAAGCAATTAGACAAATCAGACGGGAAAATCCCTCGAATTGGACGTCAGTGCTGTGGCAGACAGTGCTTAATTTGTTAGGTAGGTCTAACAATCCCAGCGATTTAACTGGTAGCGTGTACGACGAAGGGACAGCGATCGCGTGTGCGATCGCTGTTCAAGACGGACAGGAAGTTTATTACTTCTATTTATGCAAAGTTATACTGTGCTATCTTTTTGAAGAGTATCATCAAGCTGCACAAGCTGGTATTGTAGCAAGGCAGTATTCAGAAGAGCAGAGAGCAATAACGGTTGCAGCTTTATTCCGTTTCTACCATTCCCTAGTGCTTTTGAGCCGATTGGTTGAGGGTTCAAGCTCTGAAAAAGCAGCTTGGCTAAGTTGTGTTAATACCAACCAAGAAAAGTTGCAAGAATGGGCAGATTATGCTCCCATGAATTATCTACATAAATTTCATTTAGTTGAGGCAGAGAAAGCGCGAGTCTTTGGGCAATTTCTTGAGGCTGAAGAGTTTTATGAACAAGCGATCGCAGGTGCTGCTGAGCATGAGTTTATCCAAGAAGAAGCATTAGCTTATGAATTAGCGGCTAAACATTATCTGGCACGAGGTCGGAAAAAGATTGCTCAAACCTACATGAAGGAAGCTCACTACTGCTATGAACGCTGGGGAGCAACGGCAAAGGTTAAAGATTTAGAAACTCGTTATCCTCAACTATTTCCTCAGTCATCCAACGTAGTTTCTACACCAGTCCGCACCACTACTGGAACTACCTCGAATACCACACATGTCGCTCTCGATTTAGCGACGGTGATGAAAGCAGCTCAAGCAATTTCAAGTGAAATTGAATTGGAGCAGTTGCTCAGTTCTATAATGCAGATTTTAATTGAAAATGCTGGGGCACAAACTGGATGCCTGCTTTTGGAAAACTCAGGAGAATGGGCGATCGAAGCTGCTTGTGAACTCAATGAAGGCGAGCAGGTCTGTGCGACACAAGTACTGCGATCGATTCCAATTACAAATCGCTTACCCGAATCGATTGTTCACTATGCGCTCCGGACTCATGAATCTGTGATTTTAAGTGATGCAACTCGTGAAGGAAATTTTATCAACGATCCATATATTCAACAAAACCAAACTCAATCATTGCTCTGTTTGCCACTGCTGAATCAAAGTAAGTTGGTTGGCGTGTTGTATCTAGAAAATCAATTAGCGGCTGGGGCATTTACACCAGAGCGAACGCAAGTTTTACATCTGTTATCAACTCAAGCAGCCATTGCGATCGAAAATGCGCGTCTCTATTCTAATTTAGAAACTAAAGTAGAGGAACGAACGCAAGAACTCTCACAAGCCCTCAAGCATCTTAAATCTACTCAGGAAGAACTGATTCAATCAGAAAAAATGGCAGCACTGGGACAACTGGTGGCTGGGGTGGCTCATGAAATCAATACCCCGCTAGGAGCTATTCGCTCCTCGATAGAGAATATTGCCAATTTCTTAATTGAAAACTTAGAACAGTTACCTACATTTTTCCAACAGCTTACAAAACAGCGCCAGCAGGATTTCTTCGCTCTACTGCAAAAATCAACTCAACAAACGACTTCCTTATCTAGTAAAGAAAAACGTCAATTAAAAAAAGATTTGAAGCGTCAACTAGAGTCCCAGTCAATTGACAATGCCGATAGTCTTGCCAGTACCTTGGTAAATATCGGCGTGTGCGATGATATTGAACCCTTTTTGCCATTGTTAAATGCTCCAGATGCCCAAAAGTTTTTGAAAACCACTTATGATTTTGCTAGCGTTTGGAAAAGCACCAAAACTATTACTACTGCCACAGAGCGTGCCGCAAAAGTCGTGTTTGCCTTGAAAACCTATGCTCATTACGACCAATCTGGGGAAAAAGTACAAGTAAATATCACTGAGGGAATTGAGACTGTACTTACCCTCTATCACAACCGACTCAAACACGGCGTAAAAGCGATCAGAAACTATAGTGAAGTACCCCCCATTTTGTGCTATCCTGATGATTTAAATCAAGTTTGGGTAAATTTGATTCATAATGCCTTGCAAGCGATGGACTACAAGGGAACCTTGAGGATTGATGTGATGTGGCAAGAGCTTTATGTACTGGTCAGCATTACTGATAGTGGTAAGGGTATACCTCCTGAGATTATACCAAAAATCTTTGAGCCATTCTTTACCACTAAACCTGCTGGTGAAGGCAGTGGCTTGGGACTAAATATAGTCAAAAGAATTATGGAAAAACATCAAGGAAAAATTTCGGTAGAGTCGAGAACCGGTGAAACTAGATTTACTGTGTCCTTGCCTGTATGTAGTAAGGTTTTACAGAGATAGAGCTAGGACTTACGTTATAGTTATGATTTCCATACCTCACATTACGGTTACTGCCAAAATCTACGAAAGCGCCAATTCCGTTGTTTATCGGGGCATTCAAGAGCAGGATAACACAGCCGTCATCCTCAAAATGCTCAAGGAAGACTATCCCACTCCATCAAAGATCGCACGCTACAAGCAGGAATATGAAATTACCCGTTCCCTGAACCTCACTGGGGCGATTAAGGCTTACAATTTACAAGAATATCAAAGAACCCTAGTCATTATCCTAGAGGATTTTGGCGGGGAGTCCTTAGAGAAATTCATCCAGGAGTCGCCATTCGGGTATGCTCCAATGCCCTTACCAGAATTTCTGGGCATTGCCCTCAAAATTACAGAGATTTTGGGTCAGGTTCACGCCGCCAATATTATCCACAAAGACATTAACCCAAGCAACATCGTCAGCAATCCAGAAACAGGGGTTGTCAAAATCATTGACTTTGGCATTTCTACCCAAT
>NZ_BAACAP010000162.1:0-41451 GCF_045865695.1 Scytonema hankhaensis NUACC26 | reverse complement strand
CGCTGGCTCACCGTGCGGGGGTTTCCCCCCAACCCCAGAGGGGACCCCAAAGCCCCCCGTTGAGGCGACTGCGGGGCATCTTGCCCGCCTAGAACGGGCGAGACGCCCGTACCACAAGACCATGAACTGCTACATATCATATAATGGTTGTTTTATCTTAACTAGGCTTTTTGTCCGATGAACGGCTCTTCATCAGAAGTACTTAAGTCCCATGCTGAGATTTTACAGCGGACTCAGCTCGGTCAATTGTGCGGTTCTAAACAGCTCTTTCGCGATCGCTATACAATACTCAGGATTCTGGGGAGAGGTGGTTTTGGAGTCACGTTTTTAGCCAGGAATGCAGTGTTACCTGGAAAACCGCTTTGCGTAATAAAACAACTTTGTCCGAAAGTAGACAATATCAACAGCTGGAAACGTGCTTGCCAACGCTTTGAAAAAGAAGCAAAAACATTGGCTCAATTAGGAAGTCACTCTCAAGTCCCTATGCTTTTAGACTACTTTGAAGTCAATGGAGAGTTTTACTTAATTCAAGAATACGTTAAGGGTTTTAACTTAGCACAGGAAGTTCAACGGACTGGTTTATACAGTGAAGAAGCAGTGAAAAAACTTTTGCGAGAATTGCTGCCAGTATTACAGTACGTACACAAAAATTATGTCATTCATAGAGACATTAAACCTCATAACTTACTACGATGCGAAGATGATGGACGGTTAGTGCTCATTGATTTTGGTGCTGTTAAAGAAGAGTTGGTGTTAAAAAATGAAACATCAATGGACGCACCAGTTAATACAAATTTTATTGGTACGATGGGATTTGCTCCTCCAGAACAGCTTTCCTTGCGTCCAGTTTATGCCAGTGATATTTATGCACTAGGTGTAACTTGTCTGTACCTGTTGACTGAAAAACTCCCTTTGGAATTTGAGTATGATGTCAAAACAGGTGAGATCTGTTGGCAAAAAGAGGTCACCATCAGTGCTAATTTTGCACAAATCCTAGATCGAATGCTCAAACTTTCTTTAGAAGAGCGTTTTAGATCGGTCGATGATGTCATTTGGGCTTTGGAAATGGAAAACCATTTGCCTACCTTGAGTGACTGTTTGACAACTCAAAGATTGGGAGTCAGCGATCGCACTGTCAGTGAAGAACCAGAATACTTGACGCCTACACAAAGAACTGCAAGAGCGATTCGCGATTGGCAAACAAGGAAAAAACAGTGACCAGTGACCAGTTACCAGTGACCAGTTACCACTAACAACTAACCACTAACCACTAACCACTAACATTTATTAGAGATCTCGTATAAGATAGAGGATAATTAATCCTTATAAAAAACTCAGGGATAATTTAGCATAATTTATTACGCAATCGCGTCCTTTTGGTGATGATCTGCTGTCTCAATCCTGATTGCCCAAATCCCCTGAACAAAAGTGGAAGGACGTTTTGTCAAACGTGCAATACCCCACTGGTTCATTTGTTACGAAATCGCTTCCATGTTACAGGTGTACTGTCTGATGAAGGAGGATTTGGTAGAACATATTTAGCAGAAGATATAGATAAGTTAGACGAACTGTGTGTTATCAAGCAACTTGCTCCCAAAGTCCAAGGAAATTGGGCATTAAAGAAGGCGATGGAGTTGTTTCAAAAAGAGGCTGAAAGATTGCAGGAACTAGGAGAACATTCCCAAATTCCTACTTTGTTAGCTTACTTTGAACAAGATAACTATTTATATTTGGTTCAGCAATTTATAGACGGGCAAAACCTGTTAAAAGAGTTACAACAAGGGAGAGCATATAACTCTCAAGAAATTAAAGAAATTTTGTTAGATTTACTACCCGTTCTAAAATATATACACGAGCGAGGAGTGATTCATCGAGATATAAAACCTCAAAATATTATCCGTCGTCGAACTTCTCAAACAAGAGCAGGAAAAGTGTTTCATCACACTTCTCCTAAAGTTAAAAAAGGTGAAAATCTAGTTTTAATTGACTTTGGTTCAGCAAAGCAGTTCACAGCAAAAGTACAAATGAAAATGGGTACTTCTATTGGTTCGCAAGGTTATTCTCCTATCGAACAAATTAGAGATGGTGATGCTTATCCGGCTAGCGATCTGTTTAGTTTGGGTGCAACTTGCTTTCATTTACTAACTGGAATTTCTCCTTTTAAGTTATGGACTGAATATGGGTATGCTTGGGTAAAAAATTGGCGAGAATATGTCAAAACCCCAATGAGTCAGGATTTGGAGAGGGTTTTAGATAAGCTGTTACAAAAAGATATTCAGCAGCGCTATCAATCGGCTGATGAAGCGCTCGTAGATTTAACATTACAGCAGCAAATACCACCACCACTCCCAACAGCAGGTGTTCCCACTCCTTCTGCGATTGTGCCTCCTACTCAAGCACCATCGCTACCTAAAACCTACATTTTTATCAGAAATTCTATCCTTGCAGGCATTGCTGTATTAATGTTAGGTTCGGGACAGTTTTGGTACAAGCAATTTCGCCGTCTTGAAATCAAAATATCTTCTAGTATCAGTCAACCCGATCGCACCATAGAGAAGCGAGATGTTGCTCTTCATACGCGATCGCTTTCTCCACTCGGTCGTTTTTCTTTAGTCTCAACTGTCAGAGGATATTCTAACCCCATTTTAGCTGTTGCTATTAGCCCAGATGGAAAAACGATTGCCAGTAACAGCGATGGTGAAATTAAACTATTAAGTTTAATAACAGGACAGGAAATTTCTTCCTTGAACGGTCACGCTAGCACGGTAAACTCCATCAGTATTAGTTCGGATGGACAAACTCTTGCTAGTGGAAGTGAGGACAAAACTGTTAAAATTTGGAACCTGGCAACAGGTCAGGAAGTCCGTACATTTATAGGGCATTCTAACTCAGTTCATGCCCTTGCCTTCAGTCATGATGCCCAAATTCTTGCTGATGGGAGTGACGATGGCACTATCAAACTGTGGAGTATAGTAACGGGAGAAGAAATCAGCACGCTAGCAGGACACACTAACTCGGTTCGGTCTGTCATTTTTAGTCCCGATGGTAGAACTCTGATTAGCGGCAGTTATGACAAAACGATTAAGTTATGGAATATAGTAACGGGAGAGCAAATTCGTACTTTAGAAGGGCATTTGGGTAAGGTGACTTCCATTGCGATTAGCCCAAATGGCAAAATTCTTGCCAGTGGAAGTTCTGACAAAACAATTAAAGTATGGAATCCAGATACGGGAGAGCAAATTCGTACTTTATCTGGTCATTCCGATACAGTGACCTCTATTGCGATCGCCCCAAATGGCAAACTCCTTGCCAGTAGCAGTTTGGATAGAACTATCAAACTGTGGAATTTAGATACGGGACAGCAAATTCGCGTTCTGCTAGGTCACTCCGATAGTGTCCGTTCCATTGCCTTTAGTTCAGATGGAAAAACTCTTGTCAGTGGAAGTGACGATCGCACTATTAAGATTTGGCGAGTTTCTCGTTAATTTTTTGACTACGTAACTCTTACTCATGTGGATCTGTGTTAAGTAATCCGGAATTCTACTGGCTCAATCGGTAACTACATTTATTCCCAAACAAAGTAAGATGCCTCTGAGTTTACATCAGAGCAATGTAAAAGCAGCGTAACGTGGAATTTGCAATGTCTGTAACAACAACTGACACAAAAATTAAAGTTATGACGGGCGCAGCGATCGCGCTGTTGGGATTTGCAGGAATGTGGTTTTGGCCATCACCTCCTGTAGCTACCAGTGCGTCATACCAACCAAGTCAAGCTCAAACAAAACCCTTATTAAAGTTTACTGAAGCTTTCACTCTTAAAGGTCACTCTAATTCAATTTTGGCTGTTGCTATTAGCCCTGACGGACGCATTCTTGCCAGCGTTAGTGCCGACAAAACCATCAAGTTATGGAATTTAAAGACAGGAGTTGAGATTGGCATTCTCAAAGGTCATTCCGATTGGGTTAATTCTGTCGCCTTTAGTCCCGATAGCAGAGTGCTAGTTAGTGGAAGCACTGATAAAACCGTTAAACTTTGGAGCGTCATTACTCAAAAAGAGATACGTACTCTCAGGGGACATTTAGCTGCAGTACAGTCTGTTGCTATCAGCCCAGATGGTTTAACCATTGCTAGTGGAAGCTGGGATCAGAGTATCAACTTGTGGAACTTGTCTACTGGTGCAAAAGTTCGTACTCTTAAAGGGAGCGGTGATGTTGTTAACTCTGTTACTTTTAGCCCTGATAGTAAACTTTTAGCTAGTGGTAATTATTTTAACAATACCATAAGTTTATGGGATACGTCAACCGGAAAAGAAATTTATACTCTTTCGGGACATTCCGATGCTGTTTACTCCCTTGCATTCAGTGCCGATAATCAAAAACTTGTTAGTGGTAGTTGGGATCAAACCATCAAGATTTGGGATCTCAATACGAGAAGAGAAATGCATACTCTTACAGGACACACTAATAGAGTTTGGTCTGTAGCTATAAGCCCTGATGGCAAGACTCTTGCTAGCAGTAGCTGGGACAAAACAATCAAAGTTTGGGATTTAACTACCGGACAACTTGTGAATACACTAACAGGGCATACAGATAGAGTTTGGTCTGTTGCTTTTAGTCCAGATGGTAAGACTCTTGCAAGTGGAAGTTTTGATAGAACGGTGAAGATATGGCGGGTGGTGCAGTGAAAAGGAATTGGCGATTGGCGATTGGGAGAAGTAGCAAATTTCCTAGTCCCCAGTCCCCAATCCCCAGTTAAAACACCTTTGGGAATTTAACAAGACGATGTAAGGTGAAAATTGTTCAAATATACTGTCAGCACGGATGCTCACGAGCTGGTCTTTTTTACCCTGAAACTTCGATACGTTATAGGAACTGCCGCTTTTTTTCTGGATTGGGCTATTTTGGGTTAATTCATCCGAGCGATCGAGACAGATGAAGATGTTAACATGAAAATGTAGAAAAACAATGTAGAAACGTAATATAGCGCCAAACCATTTACTTATGGATTTCCATGCTCTGCTGCCTGAATCCTGACTGTTTGAGTCCCCTAAATCCTGACGATCGCGTCATTTGCTCTAGCTGCGGTACACCATTGATACCGTTGTTAAGGAATCGTTATCGCGTTGTCAAAGTCTTGTCCGATGAAGGCGGATTTGGCAGAACATATCTTGCTGAGGACATAGATAAGTTAAAAGAATTGTGCGTAGTCAAGCAGTTGGCACCAAAAATCCAAGGAACAAGTGCGCTTAAAAAAGCAGTTCAGCTATTTCAAGAAGAAGCACAGCGATTGCAACAACTTGGAGAACACAATCAAATTCCCCATCTTTTGGCTTATTTTGAGGAGAATAATTATCTATTTTTAGTACAGCAATATATCGATGGTCAGAATTTATTAAAAGAATTACAACAAGTGGGAACTTATAGTGAAAGTAACATTCACGAACTTTTACTAGATTTATTACCCGTGCTCCAGTTTATCCACAAACAGGGAGTCATCCACCGAGATATTAAACCGCAAAATATTATTCGCCGATATGGTGATGGGCGATTGGTATTGATTGATTTTGGAGCATCAAAACAGCTATCAGTCACAGTACAAACTAAAATTGGGACAACTATTGGCTCCCATGGTTACACGCCAATCGAACAAATGGATGCTGGAAAAGCTTACCCATCAAGCGATTTATTTAGTTTAGGTGCAACTTGCTTCCATTTACTAACAGGGGTTTCTCCATCTAAACTTTGGCTGCAACATGGTTTTAGTTGGGTGAATGATTGGCAGCGATATTTGAAAAAACCAGGTGGCAGAGAACCAACACTAAGTTCCAAGTTAAGCAGGATTCTCGATAAACTTTTGAAAGTAGAATTTCAAGAGCGATACCAGGAAGCAGAGGAAGTCCTCAAAGATTTGTCAAAACTTTCACCGCCACCATCTTTAACCCTACTGACTCTTAACTCGTCACAATCTCAATTGCTTCCTTTACCGCAATCGACTCTCAAGCTAAGATATCCAATTTTTACAGGTGCTAGTATTGTTGTCTTGGGATTGGTAGGAATTGGTTTCTATCTCTTTTACCCACCTACAGTTACTCAGTCTTCTGGAGTTAGTGAGTCTCCTAAAGTGACGGAATCTTCTACTATAAGTCAGCCAAGCGATAAAACTGTTCAAAGTTCTAACCTCCCAGAGACACTGAGAGGTCACTCCAGTGATGTTAACTCTGTTGCCTTTTCTCCAGATGGACAATCTCTTGCAAGTGCAAGCGACGATCGCACAATTAATATCTGGAACTTAGCAACCAGACAGAAAACCCTTACCCTCAAAGGTCACTCCCAATGGGTTTGGACTGTAGTCTTCAGCCCAGATGGTAAAACTCTTGCCAGTGGTAGTGCAGACAGTACTATCAAATTATGGAATTTAGAAACAGGACAAGAAATAGCTACTCTTAAGGGAAGTTCTGGAGGAGTTTCTTCAGTTGCTTTTAGCCCAGATGGCACAACTCTTGCCAGTGGAGGTTTAGATAAAACTATAAAATTGTGGGATTTGACAACGAGAAAAGAAATTCGCACCTTTAAAGGTCATCCAAGAGCAATTGCTTCTGTTAGCTTCAGTCCCGATGGAATGACTCTTGCCAGTGGGAGTTGGGATAAGACAATTAAACTATGGGATGTATTAACAGGTAAAGAAATTCGGACTCTAAAGGGACATACTGATTATGTTCTTTCAGTTACTTTTAGTCCAGATGGTGGTACTCTTGCTAGTGGTAGTAAAGATAAAACAATTAAACTTTGGAACGTAGCAACGGGAGAACTGACGCATACATTAATCAAACATTCTGATAGAGTCAATTCAGTTGCGTTTTTGCCAAATGCAGGTTACGGCAAAAGCTTGAACGGAGCGGTTCTTGTAAGTGGTAGTAATGATAATACGATTAAACTTTGGAATTCTGTAACTGGAGAAGAAATTAAAACTTTAAAGAAAGATTCTGGTTATATTTATTCTGTTACTATTAACCCAGATGGACAAACTATTGCTAGTGGTGGTAGTGCTGACAATATTATTAAAATTTGGCAACTGCCATTGTGACAGAGTTGTCTTGAAGTGTATCTTAATGGCAGATACAGGGATGTAGAATGAGCAAGTCTAATGCAAAAGTTGTATACAAAGGCTAAATGGATTAAAATATAGGACTCTTATTTGATTCTTGAAATACACGTAGGGTGGGCATTGCCCACCAAAAGCTTTATGTGGTGGGTAATACTACAATTATACTATGGAGAAAAGTCATGAAAATCAAAGGTATTAAGCGAGGAAAAACGATAGAAATTTTAGAAGATATTGATATTCCTGATGGTGCTCAAGTTGTTATTGAAATTGAGAATTCTCATTCCAATTTTAAAGAACAACACCAAAAGCTTAAGGAGTTATTTGCTATTCCTGTTGAAGATAGAGAAGAATGGATTAAGATAGGAGAAGAACTACAAAAAGACCGCCAAGCTGATTTTGAAAAACAACAAACGTGACAAATACTAAAAACTTGTGTATTTATTAGATAGCAACATTTGCATTGCCGTCATCAACCAGAATCCTATAGTATTGATAGAATTTAATCTCAAATCGAATCAGTGCTGCATTTCAACTATTGTAATGGCTGAACTTTATAAAGGTGTATATTTTTCTCAACGAATTGAGCGAAATTTACAGACCCTAAAGCTATTTATTAATTCGGTAGAAGTTATTGATTTTGACAAAATGCAGCTGAAGAATTTGGCAAAATTCAACTGGAATTAAAACGAATAGGTAGACCAACTGGTGTATTTGATGCAGCTATAGCTGCTGTTGCTCTTTCTCGTGGGGATGTATTAGTCACTGATAATATTCGACATTTTATCAACATTACAGCGTTGCAATTAGAGAATTGGCTAGGAACTTCCAAATCAAAAAATATTCAACTTTCTCTTGTGGTGCGGGATTGGTGCCCGCCACTGGTATAAAACGGGCGGGGACGCCCATCCCACAACATTGGGTAATTTTATATTGGGTAATTTATTTCTTTGAAGTCCTCTAGGACTCTAATTACGCAGACAATTTTCTGGAGTAGATAAAGAACTGTGAGGTTTGGCAAATGTGCTAGTAGGTGCAGAAGCCGTCAACCATATCTCACCTGATTTGTCGATCGCCCAACCTACCGCTTCTACTGTCTCATTCGTGAGTTCTGTATTCTGAGTTCGATCGCTCGCAAGTGGAATTTTCTCCCCATCTCCCTTGCTCTCTTGCTCGTCGCGAGTCACCCAGGGAATTGTTGCCAGTCGGTTACTGCGGAGCGGATCGCTGGGTAGAGGTGGTAAGCCTCCGCGTCCAGTGATGATAAATGAATTACCAGCGTTCGCGGGACAACCTTGTGCGATTAATCGCGTGCGATCGACGAGGTTAGTTGGTAATTCCACAAGTGTAGAACTGGGATCGATATCTAGCGTGTTAATTTGTACGTTACCACTCAGATCGGAACTAGCTCCAGTGGCAGTGATGTCACTAAATGAGGTAGGAAACAGACGAGGCTGAATGCCGTAGATTCCTGTAGCATTAATGGTCACATTTCCACCTTCAGCATTGAGAGAGTTAGCGCTGATATCGCTATTTTCTCCAGGCAAAGCAATGAGAAACGGGCTAGTAATAATAATATTGCCACCAATAACATTGTTACCTCGGGCATTCGTGGTGATGTTGCTGCCACGACGCAAGATTAAAATTTGAGAGCGGATGTCGATGGTTGCTTGTGGTTTATTAAGGTCATTGTTGATACTTTGAGTGTTAGCGTTGAGAGTCGCTTTGTTGTCTAAAAGGATAGAGCGAACGTTAGCGTTGATGTTACCCGCTCTTCCACTTCCTTGACTTGTGGCACTGATTAAAGCACCTTCGTTGATAGATAAGCGTTTCGTTGTAACATTGATACTGCCGCCAGAACCTGTAGAGTTGACATTGGTGTTAGCAAGTATACCACTAGCAGGGTCTTCGCCCCTCATAGTTGGTCTACCAAATCGTGCTATTCTCTCAGGAAAAGTCGGATCGCTACCACTAATGGTAATGCTGTCTGTTGCATTTACTGAAATTTCACCCGCATTGCCGCGATCGCCACTCGTTGTAAGAATTTGTCCGCCACATTGGACTTCCAAAGTGCTGACGTTAATGTTGATATTTCCGCCATCTCCTTGCCCATTCGTGTTAGCACCGATAATAGCCCCATTTTTCACACTTAATGAATTCGCTGTAATCTTGATTTCTCCCCCTTTGCCAGTAGAGCCCGCTCCTACGCTGCTGAAAGCATTACTATAGCGTCCATATGCACCGATACCATCAAAGGAGACTGCACCAGTAGCATTAATCGTCACGTTTCCTGCATCTTTTTCTCCAAAACTACTAGCATACAGTGATGCACCATTCGTGACACTTAACGAGTCAGTATTGATGATAATCTCTCCACCATTCCCACGCGATAACCGAAAGGCTGCACTACCTATACCACTAGAATTTCCATTGCTCGCGACTCCATCCAATAAGATTTTGTTTGCATTAATTGTTATGCTGCCAGCATTTCCCAACGTGTGGGTATGAGCTACGATCTCAACACCATCTGATAAAGACAGTTGTGGTGTATTGACGGTAATTTTGCCACCATTGCCAACACCACCAGCAAAGGTTTGGCTTCCTACGCCAGTGCCTATCCCACTCATTGAGATGTTATCAGTGGCGGTCATTTCGATATTACCAGCATTCCCCCGCCCGGTAGTATGAGCAACTATGGTAGCACCATTTGATAAAGACACTTTTGGTGCGTTTATGGTAATTGCGCCACCATTACCAACAGCGCTAGGAAACACTTGACTACCTACACCAGTGCCAACCCCCTTGATTGAGATGTCCTCAGTGGCAGTCATTTGAATACTACCAGCATTTCCTCGTCCCTCAGTGTGAGCCACCACCGTAGCACCATTTGATAAAACTACTTTTTGTGCATTGATGGTAATTTTGCCCCCGTTACCTGTTCCAAGCAAGTTTGCGGAAATAGCGCTTTCTCCAGTACTGTTCGCGTCATCTAGAGAAACTATATTGTCGGTATTAATTGCGATATTGCCAGCATTACCCTCTGCAAAACTGTTTGTAGAAAGTACGGCACCATTACTTAAAAATAGCGATCGCCCTTTAATGTTGATATTGCCACCATTACCAATTCCTTTTACCTCATTGGCAATTATTCCGTTATTGACTGAAACAATACCACGAGCGTTCAATGCGAGCACGCCAGATTGAGTACCTAAGAATTGGAAACCAGCATCGACACCAGCCCTAATATTGCTACCACGAACATCAATATTGTTAGCGTTAATAGCGATACTTCCTTTGCCATCACCATTGACTGCGATATTAGCACCATCACTCAGGCGGATGTTCTGAAAATTGGTAATGCCTTGATAATCTAATACCCAACCGGGATTCGTAGAGATAAGACTCACTAGAGCATTTCCTGTTACACTGCCCAATTCTATCCGTCCCCCCACCGCCTTCAAAGTTGCGCCTTCTAAGCTAATATCGCCACCCACCAATGCTAAAGTTTGATTCGGTTGCACCTGCAATTGAGATTTTGTATCAACAATCGAGTTTTGTCTGTCCGCGATTAAACCACCATCTCCCTGCACTTGAATTCTTCCAGGATTTACCCCATACTGCAAACCAATAGGAACGCTAATCGTCAACAACGGTGTGGTTTGAGGGTTAGTAGCGCTAAACTCAAAGCGATCGCCAAATTTGATACTATTTGCAGTACTACTGACAAATGAACCGCCAATCTCCAAACGGGCATTAGAACCAAATAAAATCCCGTTAGGGTTGAGCAAGAATAAGTTAGCAGTTCCATTGGCTCTCAAGATACCATCAATGTTAGATATTGAGCTTCCCGTTACTCGTGTTAGGATGTTTTGAATATTTGTTGCATTATTGAAAAAAGCAGTCCCCCCAGTGGGAACAGAAAATTCAGAGAAAGAATGGAATAAATTTGTGCCACTTGTCGTCCCACCCTCAATAATTCTGGTATTTTCCTCCAATCTTACATTGGAATTATTTGGAAGAGTCCCATCTGGAGCGATCTGAGCAAGCGAGCAATTTGCACCAGATACTATAACACTGACTGTAGCAATTCCTAATCTTTGTAGCCAGTACTTACACATAGGTATTCTAGACATACGTTCTCCTAAGTTAGATCGTATCTGGAGCTAAGTGAGAATGCTCTTTAAGCAACATTTGGAACTGTAGGAGAGGTGTAATAATTCTTTACTTTCTTGAGAGTACACTATAAACGGCTTTCAAGATCGGCAATTAACTCGAAAATTAACCTACTACCATCGTCAGTTTCTGGCATTTTTAGCAAAATATCCCACAATTGAAGTAGTGCTTTTAGGCTGTTAATCTTTTTTAGCGCATTAATCATTCTTCATAGTCATCTTCACAGGTTATTCATTTTTTCCACGTATTCTTAAAATTAAAGCAGTATGAATTCACACTAATAAAAATTAAATACTAGTGTTTTCACTGATTTTCTATCTTTAAAATGACAGAGAGCAAATAGAATTATGGTAAATTCCCTGACGTGTGACCTAAACCAAGAACTCTACCACAGATATCTCGAGCTGATTAAGGCACTGCTGAACTGTTCTAACGACGAAAAAACAGATATTTTAAAACTCAACCAACATTTGATAGATGCTAACCTAGTACAAATTTTACTCGATTTGATACAAACGACACAACAAAGTGCATCTATCCTGTCTGTGGAACTTGAGACGGAAGGTTCCGCTCACCTCATGAAATTAGTTCGCGAGTTAATAGGTATATATGCTGAGTCTCCCTTACAAAGTGTATCAGCAGAATTTGCTATAGGAAATATTTACTTGGAAACAAAACAGTTTTGTAAAGCAAGAGAGTCCTACGAGCAAGCTTTGGAAATTTTTAGGAAACAGGGCGATCGCATGGGAGAAGCGAATGCACTTGCACTGATAGGAGACACTTTTTATCACCAAGATAATTTCGCTGAAGCACTGAAGTTTTACACACTTGCTCGCACCATACTGGTAGAAACAGAAGCAAAACGTAGCGAAGCAATGCTGCTACAGCAAATGATATCCTCTTGTTATTTCATAAGTCAATACTCTCGCTCTGTAGAACTAGCCGAGCGATGTTTAATCATTGCAAGAGAATTGTGCTTGCGTTCTATGGAAGCTCAAACTCTCTACGATCTAGCAAATTATTATGAAGCTATAGGCTGCATAACAGAAGCGGGAGATTGCCACTGGAAATGTTGGGAAATTGCTCAAGAAATAGGTGCTGGTAAATTAGAAGTTCAAAGTTTAAAAGGTTTAGGAGACTTTTATCTGAACGAGAATTTGATTGAGGAAGCAATGGATATTTATGCAGAATGCTTGGACATGGCAGTTCAAATGGGTTACGTCCAAGTAGAAGCAAGCTGCTTGCAATCCTTATCCAAAGCTTACCTTTGCTTAGGAGATACAGAAACAGCAAAAGAGTACGATCGACAAAGCCTAAAAACTAAGCAAGCTCTTGGTATATCCTTAGTCTAATGAATTAAAAGATGTTTTCAGGAAGGAAAAATTCGCGTTCATCAGCGGTTAGTTCTTTCTTAGAGTACTTCACGAAATTGGAAATTGCTATAGCTGTATTTTTGGACTTGAGATATTCATGAAAGTCTTCTTAGAAACAGAAAGATTAATTCTGCGTTACTTTACGACAGAAGATACTGAAAATATTTTAAAACTTGATAGCGATCCTAATGTTATGCGTTTTATTAACGGAGGTAAGCCAACAGAATATAATACTATTAAAGAACAAGTGTTACCAAGATTTTTAGGATACTATCAAAAATACGAGTTCTTTGGATTTTGGGCTACTATGGAAAAATCAAGCAACGAATTTATTGGTTGGTTTCACTTTTATCCTGCTATTGAAAATCCATTTGCCGTTGAATTACAAATAGCAAACAGCAATGAAATTGCTTTAGGTTATCGATTGTGTCAATCCACTTGGGGAAAAGGATATGCAACTGAAGCATCCAAAGCACTGATAAATAAGGGTTTTACAGAATGGGAGGTTCCAAGAGTTGTGGCATGGGCATTGATAGTCAATAAAGCATCAACTCGGGTTATGGAAAAAGTAGGATTGAAGTGGGAAAAAGACTTTGTTTTCACAGAAAGTCAGCTACCAAACTTGCAACCATCGGAGCGAAAAATAGCCTTTTATGGTTTAAATAAAAATGATTTTCAATTAATGTAGCAATGTTAAATCATTTATAAACAATTTTAAGTTATGTATGGTGGCGAAGAGAATTCGCTACTATACAAATCCTTGTCCGCCGACGCGGACTGATGTAGCCGCGATTTCTAGTCACCAAGACTCAACAAACATCTTCTAAGCTCTTTCTTAAGATAGATAGACAATCCAGAATGACTAGTCAAAATGAAATAGGTAAATTTCCTGATGCTTGTCAGTAGAAATACATCTTAAGATAGGGATATTAAGTATAGACTAACTTGAGATTAAGAAACTTGTTAGAGAACTTTGGCAAGCGGAGAACCTATTTCAAGAAAAGTTTGCGAATGAATTAGGGGGAAAACATTGTAAACAAAATATTCCTCAGAGAGTAAGCCAAAATCATGAATGCAGGGCAACTAGGGACAATTGCTGAAGAGGTTTTCGTAGATGGTGGCGAGATGGGCTCGTTAATGCGATCGCATCAATGGTCGCAAACGGCTCTCGGTTCTGTCGAGCATTGGTCGCAGAGTTTGAAGATTGCCGCCAACATTTGCCTTAACTCTCAATTTCCGATGGTGATTTGGTGGGGGGATGAGTTAACCCTACTCTATAATGATGCATGGCGACCTATTCTGGGAAACAAGCACCCACAAGCATTAGGGAAACCCGGACAAGAAGTTTGGTCAGAGATTTGGGACATTGTTGGGACGCAACTTCGTAGCGTTCTAAAAACTGGTAAAGCCACTTGGTCTGATGACCAGTTGTTATTGGTGAATCGGTACGGCTATACCGAAGAAGCATATTTCACCTATTCTTACAGCCCTATCTTTTTGGAAACCGGAGAAGTCGGGGGAGCCTTTACCGCTGTTGCTGAAACAACAAAGCGAGTGGTAGGAGAACGTCGATTAGCTACGTTGCGGAATTTAGCAGAACAGACCGGACAGTCTAAAACTGTTGAGCAAGCCTATAAAATGGCGATGCAAACTCTCTCAGAAAATTCAGCCGACATACCCCTTGCCTTAATTTACGAGCTAGATTCTGAAGGAACAAAAGCAGTTTTACAAGAACAAACACCCTTAATTCATCCACTCATTGCACCTGTTGAGTTAGATCTAAGAATACATGACAATCCGTTAACGCGATCGCTCGCTTCAGTTGTTCAAAGCGGTCAACCTTCATTAATAGAGAATATAGTGCAACAATGGGGAGAATTTCCAGTAGGAGCGTCACAAATTCCCCTTCAGCAAGCAATGGTTTTGCCGATTCGTGCTTCAACCCAAGACTCAATGGTAGGGATGCTAGTGATTGGCATAAATCTCTATCAAGCATTGGATGAAGGCCACTACAATTTCTTAGAAATGACGACAGGACATATTGCTAATGCCATTGCCAGTACTCGCGCCTACGAAGAAGAACGCAAACGGGCAGAAGCTTTAGCAGAACTCGATCGCGCCAAAACTACTTTTTTCAGTAACGTCTCTCATGAATTCCGCACTCCTCTAACGCTAATGTTAAGCCCATTAGAAGAGATATTAGCAACAGACAGTGCAATTCCTTATAAGCAAAGGCAACAACTTGAACTCGTCCATCGTAACTCATTACGTTTGCTAAAATTGGTTAATACCTTGCTTGATTTCTCACGTATTGAAGCCGGACGGGTACAAGCGGTTTATGAACCAACCGATTTAGCACAATTGACAGCCGAGTTGGCGAGTGTGTTTCGTTGCGCCATTGAGCAAGCAGGATTACAGTGGATCGTCGCGTGCGAACCTCTATCTGAACCTGTGTATGTGGATCGACAGATGTGGGAAAAGATTATCCTCAACCTACTCTCCAATGCTTTTAAGTTCACCTTCTCAGGTACAATCTCTCTCACGCTCCGTAAAGTACAAAACCAAATTGAATTAACCGTGTGCGATACAGGGATTGGCATTCCAAAAACCGAATTACCTCGCTTGTTTGAACGATTTTACCGAATTGAAGGAGCAAGAGGAAGAACTCAGGAAGGTTCTGGAATCGGCTTAGCATTGGTACAAGAGTTGACCCGATTACATGGAGGGCAGGTACAGGTTGAAAGCATTGAAGGAGAAGGCACAACTTTCACTGTAACGATCCCCTGTGGAACGGCTCATTTGCCATCCGATCGAATTCAGGCAACACAAACTCTCGATTCAACCGCGTTAGGTGCTGCTCCTTATGTGGAAGAAGCTTTGCGCTGGCTTCCCGATGAGGATTTGAAATTGCCAGTGAATTTTCAATGGGATGCATCAGGTACAATCTCTGACCCTCAAGAGGGTAACTGGACAACTAACAATCCACAATCTAAAACTCAAAACTCAAAATCCAAAATTCTTCTTGTAGATGACAACACCGATATGCGAAGCTATGTGAGGCGGTTGTTGTTGAGCCAGGGATATGAGGTGGAGACAGCCTCAGACGGCATAGCAGCGTTGGCTACAATTGGGAAAGAAATCCCCGATCTTGTCTTAACGGATGTTATGATGCCCCACTTAGATGGTTTCGGGCTATTACGGGAATTGCGAGCGACACCAATAACCAGAGAAGTTCCAATTGTTTTGCTTTCTGCTCGTGCTGGAGAAGAAGCTTGCGTCGAGGGATTGGGCGCAGGAGCAGATGATTATTTGATCAAGCCCTTTTCTACTCGTGAATTGCTAGCACGAGTGGAAGCCAGTTTGAAACTCTCTCAACTACGACGCGAAGCACAGCAGAGGGAGCAAAGACTCCGGATAGAAGCAGAAGCAGCAAAGCAAAATGTTGAAACCATTCTATCTAGTATCCGCGATAGCTTTTTAGTACTAGATTGCAACTGGTGTTATACCTATGTTAATACCCAATTATGCACGATGACTGGGATACCGCGCTCAACATTATTAGGTCGCAATATATGGGATCTATTTTCAGATGTTGTCGATACTAAAGTCTACGTGCAATTCCATCAAGCTATGGCGGAGCAAACGCCCGTCCAGTTTGAGTACTTTTATCCAACTTGGAACCGTTGGTTTGAGTACCGTGTTTATCCTTCTCCGAATGCGCTAACTGTTTTTGTTGCCGAAATCAGCGATCGCAAACAATCAGAAGCCGAGCGAGAACTGTCGCTACAACGGGAACAAGCAGCACGGAGCGAAGCGGAACGAGCAAACCGGATAAAAGATGAATTTTTGGCAATCTTGTCCCACGAATTGCGATCGCCCCTCAATCCCATTTTAGGGTGGTCTAAGCTGCTTCAGACAGGCAAATTAGATCTGCACGCAAGCCGTCATGCCCTAGAAACCATTGAACGCAATGCCAAACTACAAACTCAACTGATTGACGATTTGCTGGATGTGTCTCGAATGTTACGCGGCAAAATGGCACTGAATATTTCCCCTGTTAACTTAGTCACTATTATTGAATCCGCGATAGAAACAGTGCGATTGGCTACAGAAGCAAAACACATTCAAATTCAAACTGTTTTGACCCTTGATAACGTTGAAATAGCAGGGGATTTGACTCGACTCCAACAAATTGTCTGGAATTTACTATCAAATGCTGTTAAGTTCACGCCAGAGGGAGGAAGTATCGAAGTTAGCTTAAATCAAATCGGTACTACTACCCAAATTCAGGTGAAGGATACTGGAAAAGGCATTAGCCCCGATTTTCTACCCTATGTCTTTGACTACTTTCGACAAGAAGATGGTACAACAACTCGCAAGTTTGGCGGACTGGGTTTAGGGTTGGCGATCGTGCGTCATTTGACAGAATTGCATGGAGGTACAGTTCATGCAGAGAGCCTTGGGGAAGGTCTAGGAGCTACGTTCACAGTTATGTTACCTCTAATGACTGTTGCAACAGAGTCAAACCAGGAAATTACCAACGCTCCTCAAACTGCTGATTTCAGCAATCTACATATTATAGCAGTGGATGACAATGAAGATATGCGAAATTTGGTGCAAGTGATTCTCGAACAACAGGGGGCGCAAGTGAGTGCGGCTGCTTCTGCTGCTGAAGTGCTACTGCTGTTCGATCGCCAACCACCTGACATCCTTATTAGTGATATCGGAATGCCAAAAACTGATGGCTATATGCTTATGCAACAAATCCGCAGCCGTTCTCCCGAACGAGGTGGATTGGTTCCCGCAATTGCCCTTACCGCCTATGCAGGAGAATATGACCAGCAACAAGCTCTTAAATCGGGATTTTACAAGCATATTCCTAAACCTGTAGAACCAGAAGTATTGGTTAGCGCGATCGCGTCACTGATTGCAGGAATAAAGGTTTAGCAGAAAGTAGAGATAGTATTTTAGCTTGGTTAAAAGAAGTTTAAAGTGGTTCCCATATCAGTAAGTTACGTAGGTAGGGGCGAAAAAGCAGATACTCCCTTCCTGCCAGAAGATTACCTAGTAGGTAGGGCTATGCCCACCCTTCGTTATTGTGTGGCATAGCCCTACCTACTATAAAGATCGGTAATTTTAGAGCCCAAAGGGAGTAGAAGAAGGAGGTTAAAAAATATTAAGATAGAGAAAAATACTTTATGAATCTTAATAATGGCAGTTACTTCCCAACAAACACCACAAAGCACCTTTGAAAAACACTTTTGGACGTGGCAGGGTCATAAAATCCAGTATACCGTCATGGGAACGGGAAAACCCCTCGTACTCATTCATGGCTTTGGCGCATCTATTGGACATTGGCGAAAAAACATTCCAGTTTTAGCAGCCGCAGGTTACCGAGTCTTTGCCCTCGACTTGTTAGGGTTTGGCGGTTCTGATAAACCACTGTTAAAATACACTACAGAAGTTTGGGTAGAACTCCTCAAAGATTTTTGGACAGCACACATCCAAGAACCAGCCGTATTCATAGGCAATTCCATTGGCGCACTCATCGGTTTGATAACTGTGACCAAACATCCAGAAATAGCAGCAGGCGGCGTTTTAATTAACAGTGCGGGTGGTTTAAGTCATCGTCCCCACGAACTGAATCCACCGCTACGTATTGCAATGGCTGCTTTCAACAGATTTGTGAGTTCCCCAATTACAGGAGCGTTTGTTTTCAATCGCGTTCGTCAGAAAGCGCAAATTCGCCGCACGTTATATCAAGTTTACCGCAATCGAGAAGCTGTCACGGATGAACTGGTAGACTTACTTTACACGCCCTCCTGCGACCCCGGAGCACAACAAGTTTTTGCCGCGATCCTTGCAGCACCTCCCGGTCCCTCTCCAGCAGAATTATTACCCCATGTTGAGTGTCCCTTATTAGTTATTTGGGGTGCTGAAGATCCTTGGACGCCAATTACGGGAGCAAAACTTTACGAACAAGCACGGAACAATGGTAAAGATATCAAGATTGTTCCCATTCCCGGTGCGGGTCATTGTCCCCATGATGAAGTGCCTGATGTCGTCAATCAACAAATTATAGCTTGGCTTTCATCAATCAGTGACCAGTGACCAGTAACAACCTGACCACTCCTCTCGTTCCCAGGCTCCGCCTGAGAATGCCGATCCCGAGGCTCCGCCTCCTGAGTCAGGCATTACAATTGCGATTCGTTTCCTGTTAACTGGCTAAGGCATTTAAGTATGCGAAGAACGTTGTACAACTCGTTTCCTCGATTACGTACATCAAAAATATCTGATGTGGCATAGTATGGCGGATTCCCCTTAACCAGTTTAATAAACATAAAACTGCCACCAGAAGTAATCATGCCAAAAACTTCATTTTGTGCCAGTGGAGCAGTTTGAACCATAATTCAACCAGGAATAAAGTTAACTTTTGCCAAACCCACCTAGTACTACTGAGGATACCCTCTTAACATTAACTGGTCACTGGTCACTGGTCACTGGTCACTGGTCACTGTCAATGCAGTACTACTGTTCTATCATATTAACGGAGACAATGATAATATTAAGAACTGTTTCGCACCAGCCTGTTTCTCTCACCCCGTTCATATGTTAGACACCCAGCGATCGCTGTCCTTAAATGGGCAACTTCCTCACACAAACCCAAACAGCCAAAACACAATCCGCATTCGGGGTGCTAGACAGCATAACCTGAAAAATATCGATTTGGAACTGCCTCGCGATCGCTTGATTGTGTTTACTGGCGTTTCCGGTTCTGGCAAATCGTCCTTGGCATTTGACACCATTTTTGCAGAAGGACAGCGCCGCTACGTAGAATCCCTGAGCGCCTACGCACGGCAATTCTTGGGACAGGTGGATAAACCTGATGTGGAAGCAATTGAGGGATTAAGCCCAGCTATTTCCATCGACCAAAAGTCAACATCTCATAACCCCCGTTCTACTGTAGGGACGGTGACGGAAATTTACGACTATTTGCGACTTCTGTTTGGACGTGCGGGCGAACCTCACTGTCCCATATGCGATCGCTGTATCGCTCCCCAAACCATAGATGAGATGTGCGATCGCATCATGGAACTACCAGATCGCACTCGCTTTCAAATTCTTGCACCTGTTGTTCGAGGCAAAAAGGGAACGCACAAAAAGCTACTATCAAGTTTAGCATCCCAAGGTTTCGTCCGCGTTCGCGTAGATGGAGAAGTCCGAGAACTCTCTGATGCCATTGAGTTAGATAAAAATGTCATTCATACCATAGAAGTTGTTATTGACCGACTAGTTAAAAAACCTGGCTTGCAAGAGCGATTGTTTGATTCGCTGTCTACCTGTTTGCGTCAATCTGAAGGAATTGCAGTTATTCTCATTAGTCCTTCGTCATCTGTCAGTGATGATGAAAGTCAACAAAGGACAAATGACCAAGAATTAGTATTTTCAGAAAACTTTGCTTGTCCGGAACACGGGGCGGTGATGGAAGAACTATCCCCTCGCTTGTTTTCGTTTAACTCTCCTTATGGTGCGTGTCCTAATTGTCACGGGATTGGCAGTTTGAGAAGATTTTCATCTGAGTTAGTTGTTCCCGATCCTGAAGCGCCAGTGTATTCTGCTATTGCTCCTTGGTCGGAAAAAGAAAATACTTATTATTTAGAGTTGTTATATAAGGTAGGGCAAGAACACGGTTTTGAGTTGCAAACATCTTGGAATGCCTTAACTGAGGAACAAAGAGAGATAGTTCTCCACGGGGAGGAAAAAGATACCCAGAAGCAAAAGAAACAATGGGAGGGATTTAAAGGAGTTTTGCCAATTTTACAGAGGCAATATGAGGGAGGTTCGGAGTTAATTAAGCAAAAGTTAGAACAGTATTTAGTCAATCGACCGTGTTCTGTGTGTGAAGGAAAACGTTTGAAACCAGAGGCGTTAGCGGTACGGTTGGGACAGTACCGAATTATAGATTTAACAAGCGTTTCTATTCGGGAGTCTCGGAAAAAGATTGACCAGTTACAATTGACTCAGCGTCAGGCGCAAATTGCCGATCTAGTTTTGAGAGAAATTAAAGCGAGATTGCAATTTTTGCTGGATGTAGGTTTAGATTACCTCACTCTTGACCGTCCGGCAATGACGCTATCAGGTGGCGAAGCACAGCGAATTCGTTTGGCAACTCAAATTGGTTCTGGGTTGACTGGGGTTTTATACGTTTTAGATGAACCTAGTATTGGTTTGCATCAACGAGATAATGGACGATTGTTGCGAACTTTGATTAGGTTAAGAGATTTGGGTAATACCCTAATTGTAGTAGAGCACGATGAAGAAACCATTCGTGCGGCTGACCATGTTGTTGATATTGGTCCTGCTGCTGGAGTGAATGGAGGTAGAATCGTTGCTCAAGGCGATTTAGAGGCATTGTTAAACTCGGAAGAATCTCTGACAGGGGCTTATTTATCAGGACGCAGAGCGATCGCAACTCCCGCAACCCGTAGGGAAGGAAACGGGCGAAGTTTAGTTATTAAAAATGCCCATCGCAACAATTTAAGAAACATTAATGTAGAAATACCATTAGGAAAACTTGTTTCTGTAACTGGTGTTTCTGGTTCTGGAAAATCTACCCTGATTAACGAACTACTCTACCCAGCCCTGCAACATCAACTGACGCGCAAAGTGCCTTTCCCTAAAGAGATAGATGGTATTCAGGGGTTAGATACCATTGACAAAGCCATAGTTATCGACCAATCCCCAATTGGAAGAACGCCCCGTTCTAATCCTGCAACATACACGGGGGTTTTTGATGTTATTCGAGACGTTTTTTCAGAAACAATTGAAGCAAAAACCAGAGGATATAAACCAGGACAATTTTCCTTCAACGTTAAAGGAGGGCGTTGCGAAGCTTGTAGCGGACAAGGTGTAAACGTTATTGAAATGAACTTTTTACCCGATGTTTACGTACAATGTGAAGTTTGCAAAGGTGCAAGGTATAATCGCGAAACACTACAAGTGAAGTATAAAGAGAAATCGATTTCTGATGTTCTGAATATGACAGTAGAGGAAGCTTTAGAATTTTTCCAAAATATTCCTAAAGCCATGAATAAATTACAAACTTTAGTAGATGTTGGATTGGGATATATCCAATTAGGACAACCAGCAACAACCTTATCTGGAGGTGAAGCTCAGAGGGTAAAATTAGCAACAGAACTATCACGTCGCGCTACAGGTAAAACACTTTATTTGATAGATGAACCAACTACAGGTTTATCTTTTTATGATGTTCATAAGTTGTTAGATGTCCTGCAACGTTTAGTAGATAAAGGTAATTCAATTTTGGTAATTGAACACAATTTAGATGTGATAAGATGTGCGGATTGGCTGATAGATTTAGGACCCGAAGGCGGGGACAAAGGAGGAGAAGTGATTGCAGTGGGAACACCTGAAGAAGTGGCGGAAAATCCGAGCTCGTATACTGGGCAGTATTTGAAGCAAGTATTAACAGTGACCAATCATCAGTGACCAGTGACCAGTGACCAATGTCCAGTGACCAGACCCGTAGGGTGGGCAATGCCCACCATAGAAACGTTTAGTTGGCAATGGCAACTTCAATAATACTAAATTCAAGTAATCTAATGTACATAGCCCTTGATAGGGAGTTGAATAATAAACTCAGTTCCTTTGCCAATGGTGGAGAAGCACTCTAGTAGTCCACCATGTTTTTCAATAATTTGATAGCTGATTGCCATACCCAAACCTGTTCCTTTACCCACGGGTTTAGTAGTGAAAAAGGGATCGAAGATACGGTTTTTTACCTGTTGGGTCATTCCCAAACCATTGTCTATAATTGCAATAGAGATCCACTGTGAATCTTTGATTTCCGTACGAATGGTAATCTGACTGGGATTTTCTTTAATAGCTTCAGATGTGCGACTAACATTAACTTCATCAAGTGCATCCATCGCATTGACTAAAATATTCATGAAAACTTGATTTAATTGCCCTGGATAGCATTCTATTTGTGGTAAGGAACTATACTCTCTCTTTACTTGAATTGCTGGACAATTTGGTTTGTCTTTTAAACGGTGTTGCAAAATCAACAATGTACTTTCAATTCCCTCGTGGATGTCTACTGATTTGAACTCTGCTTCATCCATACGGGAAAAATTACGTAGCGATCGCACAATGCTCCTAATCCTATCTGTTCCCATTTTCATAGAAGCCAAAATTTTCTGCAAATCCTTAACAAGAAACTCTAAATCGATTTCCTCTGCTAGCGCTTGAATTTCTGAGTCACTACTAGGATGGCGTTGCTGGTAAATTTGCAGTATCCGCAACAAATCTTGAGTGTATTCGTGGAGATGGCTAACATTGCCGTGAATAAAATTGACTGGGTTGTTGATTTCATGGGCGATACCTGCAACAAGTTGACCCAAACTAGACATTTTTTCACTTTGAATCACTTGGGCTTGAGTACGCTGCAACTCATTCAAAGCGGTTTTGAGTTCAGCAGTTCGTTCCTCCACTCTATCTTCTAGTTCTGTATTAGTTTTTTCTAAAGCTACAAACAATGAACGCAATCGATCTGCCATGTAATTAAAGGATTTGGCAAGAGTATTCAATTCTTGGATAGAGCTGATTTCTACTGTTTGATGTAAGTTACCCGATGCCATTTCCTGACTAGCTTTATTAAGTCGTAAGATAGGATTCGTAATCCAATAAGAGGTAATAATATTTATGAGTGTTGCTACTACTAATGCTGCCAGACAAAGCAAAATAGTCATGTGAGTATTAGCTTTGACTTGTGCCATGAAAACCCGTTCTGGGACGCTAACCACCACTAGCCAATCTAACCCATATTGGTCGTGCCAGGGAATAACACGCACGTAATGGTGTTCCTCGTCTAAATTCAATACCAGTGTTTTGGATTGAGTAACGGACTCGAACCCGTTGAAGGTTTGCTGAATCTGTTTAGCGACTTTTTTCACCATTGGATCTGGGCTGTCTGTCACCTTCAACCGCAAAATTTGGTTTTGAACTACATTAAAGGGTTGCTGAGAGCTAGAATTTGCAATCAGCGTCCCATTGCGCTCAACAATAAAAACTTGTCCAGATCGGCTGATATCCAATTGCCGTAAAAACTGACTCAGTTTCAACAGGTGGATATCTATACCCACTACACCCAACAATCGTTTTTGCCTATCGTATATCGGCTGACTTGCTGAAGCAACAATATATGGATAATTAGGATAATTGATGGTAAAAATTCTTGACCAACCGGGCTTCCTGGTTGTTACGGGTTGGGTATACCAAGTTTCATTGAAGTTGTTCCAATCAAAAGCACCTACGACGTGAGTACGATTACCTTCAGCATCGGTGGCATAACTAATGACATTATTCGGTAAATTAGCATTTGGCCAATCATCAATGACTAGAGTTTTGCCGTCATATGTTCCGGCTCCTCCTCCTGCACCCGTCGTCAGTCCAAAACCGATGTAGCTCAAGTCATAGACTTGGACTTGTTTCCAGAAATACTTGCTAACGGTTTGGCGATCGCGTACATCCAATAATCCCATCTTAATTGCACAGGCATTCATCTCATTGACTTGATGGGGAATTGACAGATAAGAATTCAAATGTCGATCTACTATATTAACAGTTCGCTCCATCAACTGCTCTGCTAGGTCATTTACCACTTTCTGTCCATTCTTAAAAGAAAGATAACCCACTAAGCTCACTGCTCCAAAGATTTGTAAGACAAACGGAACAATGAGAACAAACTGTAATGGGAACGCTTTAACTGTGAGGGATTGACGCTTCTTCATTAAGTAGGTTAGAAATAGATATGCAGAACTTTTACGTACAAGCCTAGTATTCCCATAAAACATTTATAAAAATATTGATTTCCTCAAGTTTTTATCTACCTTGATAGATTTGGCATGGCATACTACAAGAATCCATATTCATCATCTTATGTCTACAATTACAATTACTGTCAAACTCTTTGCTGCTTACCAAGAAGCATACGGTGTACCAGAATTGTTGCTAGAATTCCCAGAGAGTACACCCGTTGCTGCAGTTCGCGATCGCCTAATTGCCGAACATCCCAAACTTTCTCAATTACGCGATATCACCCGGTTTGGGGTTAACCTCCAATTTGTAGAACCAGAGACTATCTTGAACAATGGTGATGAAGTGGTTTTAATTCCTCCCGTAAGTGGCGGGTGAATCAGTAAACAGTGACCAGTGACCAGTGACCAGTGACCAGTGACCAATGACCAGTGACCAGTGACCAGTGACCAGTGACCAGTGACGAATAACAATAATGAATTTTGGCAGAAAAATAACTTTAGGCTTGAGCCGTGGGCTAATAACTATGATTCGCCTATAGACGTAGAGGAACTGGCGTTATCTGAAAGCGAGGTAGATCCAACTGTAGAAACAGCAGACTGGACAAAGTTTTCCAGAGTGCATTCGCGAAGCGGCTGCTTTACAGCATCGCAACCTACGTTACCCGAACGACTTATATTTATAGATGGTCGGCGTCGTATTGATGCGACTCTTATAGGTGGTAGTGGGAATACCATTGCCTATGGTGCTTTTGGAACTATTGCAGTCGGTGCTGTCCTTGTAGATAGAACAACCAGTACAGCTACCTGTTCCCAATTTCATATCCGCCGTATAATTGGATTTGGGGGAAACCAACAAGCACCAGAAACCATAATTCCCTGTCCGTTGGGAAGTAAAGCACAGTTAATCTACGAACCAGTCGATCCCTATGTGGAAAACAATCCCAACGTTCCCAAAAATCTGGTTCAGAATACCATGCTCAAGACAGAAGCACTTCTCGCAGCTCAACAGTTTTCTCTCAACCCAGATACCTTAATCATTCGTGACGGGCGATTACCTTATAACTCCTTGAATTTCACTGTGGGCTATGTCAAAACAATGCATAAAAATTATCTGAGTGAAAAATATGCAGCCCTGTTGTGGGAATTAAAACCAGGAGAACGTACTCCCATTTTTTTAATTAAGGAACAAAACCGACCCCACTGGAGTTGGTATCTAAAATCCGGTCAAGCTCAAACCTCTTCAGATCGTTTTGGCTACCACAACTTACACGGTGTCGTTAGACTGGAATTGTCTAGCGAGATTCCTCTGACAACCGCCCAAACAATTGCCGACCAAACCGCCTATCTCATACCTGAATATGCTTCCCATCCTTATAAAGACCCCCGCGCCCCACAAAACCTCACTCCTGTTGGCGCACTCGAACGAGAATTAGGGCGACGTATGGGTGATGCTATTCTTATCAAAAGGCGCGTACAAAACTTTTTAGCTTCTGTAGGGGTATTGCCATGACAACTCCTGTCGGTTATATCCTCGGTACTCAAGAAGCAACCCCCTTAGAGTTTTGGGTTGCGGTGTCACCCGGTCAATAGCAGCTAGAACAGCAATACTAAGGCTATCATCTTAATAGATTAAGTGAGAGTCCAAACTTTATGGAAAACAGCACTTTAGTAACATCACAAACCACTAATTTAAAGGTCAATATTGTACTGGAAACTAGAGAAGATGGTAGCACACTCGCATCTATTTTGGAACTTCCACAGTATCGTGTCGAAGCCGCGAATCGCGACGCCCCTACTAACCACTAACCACTAACCAATATGCGCTTAATCCATACCTCTGATTGGCATTTAGGAAAACGACTCAAAGGTGATGACCGCACGCCGGAAATTGCGGCTGCACTTAATGAATTGCTCAAGCGCAAGCAATAGCGCGACAAGTAGACGCTGTTTTAGTAGCAGGTGATATTTATTATGGGTGATGCTATTCCGATCGAAAGGCGCGTACAAAACTTTTTAGCGTCTGTAGGGGTATTGCCATGACAACTCCTGTCGGTTATATCCTTGGTACTCAAGAAGCAACTCCCTTGGAATTTTGGGTTGCGGTGTCACCCGGTCAAGTTTTGCGCCTTGATGATGTGGTGGAAGTACAAACTCATCGTCCTGATGGTAGTGGGATTGTGAAATTTTATGGTGTGGTTGATTATGTCCGCACCTTACATGAAGGAACTCAGTTTGATACAGATACTTTCTTGGCAAAAAGTGGTAGTTTGCCTGTGAATGTTTCTTATGCTGCTCATATTCAGGTGACGCGCATTGAACCAGAAGAATATTTACCGCCACAACCGGGCGATACAGTTAATCTTGCTGTTGATGAAGAATTAAAACGAGCTTTGCATTTTGATGCCATGGAAAAACGCATCCCTGCAGGAACTATGCGTAACAACAATCCAGCTTATTTTAATTATGAATTTATTGATGGGACTAAAGGCGCACATATTAATATTTCTGGTGTATCTGGGGTAGCGACAAAAACATCTTATGCTTTATTTTTACTCCACGGAATTTTTCACTCTGCTGCTTTAGGTTACCATCGTGCTAATACTAAAGCCTTGATTTTTAACGTCAAAGGTGAGGATTTGTTTTTTATAGATAAGCAGAATGCTAAGTTGAAAGAACACGATTTAGCACAATATAATATCTTGGGAATACCTGCAGAACCATTTAAAGATGTGCGTTTTTGTGCTGCACCAAGGAAAGGCAGTCATGAT
The DNA here is from genome assembly GCF_045865695.1 of Scytonema hankhaensis NUACC26. NCBI lineage: Bacteria > Bacillati > Cyanobacteriota > Cyanophyceae > Nostocales > Scytonemataceae > Scytonema > Scytonema hankhaensis. Next base: position 14,196 of record NZ_BAACAP010000162.1, on the reverse strand, counting down.
GTAGACCCGCATTTAGAACAACGGGCTGATAATATTTCAGTGTATTTGTGGAGTTTGAGGGAATTGTGTCGCGATCGCCTCTTCAGCTTCCTCTTTGCTGGAGAAGATTTAGAAAGGGGAAATTTAGGTTTTTTAGTTTCCATTGTAGAGGAAAAATTAGCCCGTATCGCTGAGGATAATGATAAAACAGATAAAAAAAATAACCGGAAGTCAGGAGTGCATCTGGATGTAGAACTTTATGGCTCGCCGGAGAAGAAAAAAGTTACAACTTTTAGAGAATTAATTGAATTTTTAGAAGATAAGTTAGTTGAAAATGAAGATAACAGTTGGTTGGGGCGAAATACTAACGCCACTGCTGAAGCTTTGATACGTCGCTTGTGGGGAATACGCGATGAAATAGGGCATTTGATTCGCGGAGATTTGCCTCCCGAACAAATAACTAAATATCAACTCGACCCTCTATCTCCTTCGCATCAAATAACAATTGTAGATATTAATAAGATAGGGGGGAAAGCGCAAAAGTTTGTTGTGGGAATACTCTTACAAAGACTGTTTGCTGAAAAGGAAAAGCGGGGACAATACCCGGTTGTTTTTATAGTTCTTGATGAATTGAATAAATATGCTCCTCGTGAAGGGCGGAGTCCGATTAAAAATTTGCTGGTGGAAATTGCAGAACGGGGTCGTTCTTTGGGAATAATCCTGATAGGCGCACAACAAACAGCTTCAGAGGTTGAGCGTCGTGTTGTAGGACAAGCTGCAATTCGCGTCGTTGGTAGACTCGATTCAGCAGAAGCCGAAAGTGCAGAATATAACTTTCTCTCAGGAGGATGTCGCAAGCGATCGCTCCTCCTAAAATCAGGTACTATGTTTGTTCACCAGCCTGAAGTCCCATCGCCGATTCTGATTAATTTTCCCTTTCCTCCTTATGCAACTCGCGACGGTGAAGTTGCGATCGATGATGAGGATGATGATATTGAATTTTAGTAGGTTGGGTTGAGGAACGAAACCCAACATTTCATCGAATTATTGAGTGTAGATTACTATCGAGGTATCAATATAAATCTTGGTAGAATCTGGTAAATTTAACGGTCCCATGAATCTCTTTCAACCTGGAGATCGTAGTTAATTTCTTCAGCTGTTCTAAAAGGATGGTTGCTCCGAACCTGTTCAATCCATTCCAGAATGTTCTGACGACTCAGTTTGGGCTTCTCTGGAAGAATAATAATGACTTCAACAGTTTGTCCTACTGAATCAGAAACAGTTTCTGATGGCAAATTGATTTCTATTTTATTACCGGGTAAAACTTTGGTTTCAATACGTAAAGCCGATTGCATTGAGTCTTTTCCTTATTTGGTTATTTTTCGAGGATTTAGTACATTCTTCTCCAAGAGTAAGCGATACGGCAGTATAGCCGTTAAGCTTCGCTTATCGCGCTTACTTTTTCTTGGTTTGCGGTTCTTGCCTATAAATAAAAACCACATACTAACTATCCTAGTACGTGGCTTTCCAGCAATATATTTAAATTCCAAAAAAGAATACTACTTCAAAAGGTCTTGTAAAGTGACAATTATCGTTTGTTTTAAGAATTCCCCTGAAATAAATTATCCTAGAGACATGAACGTAGCACTCAACAGGCGGTCAATCGGCTAGTGGTTGGCTGCAATGACTCTGCAGGAACAAATAGCGTATTGTGGTCAGCAAAAGCCGTCCAATTTTGGTCAGATAAGGGTTCAGAGGCAACAATAACTTGGCTTGGGTAGTTCGTATCATTGCAAGACCAATAAAGAGTAGGGGCTTCCATGCGGTATGCATAGCGAATTGCCGCAAGCGATTCACCATCACTGACAATGACATTGGCACTAAAGCTGGTGTCGTGTTCTTTAGCCAGGTCTGTCAATTTTTGCAGTGTGGCACGTAAGGCAGACAACAGGGTGCTGTCTGGAGACGACTGCCACATTTCCACCAGCAGGGCGAAGATATGTTCTGAGTCAGTCATACCCTTAATTAGGCGATATGTGGAATCAGAAAGACTGTCACGTATCGGTCTATAGAGCGTCTGTTGAAAGTTTGCGATCTCGCCATTATGCACAAACAACAGCTTGCCACTGCGGAAGGGCTGACAGTTGCTAATGTCGAGCGGTTCCCCCATTCCAGCTAGTCGGACATAGCCCACAGCACAAGAAGATTGTACGTAGTGGCTCAACTCTTTCAGGTTTGAATCGTTCCACATCGGGATAGTGTTCCGGTAAACAAATGGTTGACCTGTTTCATCGTACCAACCTACACCTACCCCGTCTGCACAAACGACTCCTGAGTTTAATTCGCGAGGGTTGTAACTTTGGTTGTAGAGCGAATGCTCTTGCTTATAGAGTAACTCATCTAATCGGATGGTATTACCAAGGTAGCCAACTAATCTACACATCAGAAAAACAGCTCAATATAGCTAGATGTACTTCGTTAACTTAAGGTTTGTACATAAAATTTTAGCATACGAAATTTTATGTGCTATCTGACACAGGGGGGATTTGCTGCTAAACTACTGGAGCGATGCTGCAAAGCAGCCGCTTCGCGATCGCTTGACTGGCAAATGAACAGACTGTAGGTAAAATAAAAAGTTGAGAACATAGTCAATTAACATAGTGAGGTGCTAATGACTTACCCGGAACTGCGCCAAAAAATCGAACAACAATTAGCCCAATTGCCACCCGATCAACTCTCTTTAGTCAGTGACTTCCTAGATTCCCTTAGTGGTAAAAGTGCTATGAGTCAACGCCCTCTTCGTCGGCTGACTCCAATTAAACGAGGAACTAAAGCGGGGGGTCTGCTAAAATTTGCTGGAACCTGGCAAGGTAATGATTTAGAAGACTGTCTTCGCTTAGTTAAAGAAACCCGTTCTCAAGCCCAGTTTTGATTTCTGTCTTTATGTATCTCTTAGATACCAATCATTGCAGTTACATTATTGATAACATCCCTAACGTCATTGCTGCTGTACAATCTCGTTCTGCTAATGACATAGGTATTAGCATCATCACTTATGGTGAACTGCTCTACATGACTGAAAAATCAGAACGTCAAGCCGAAAACCGTGCCGCAGTTCAAGCATTTTTGATGGAGGTAGACTTGTATTTTATTGATGAAGAAACAGCTATTTTTTACAGTCAACTCAAAGCAGCAGTTTTTAAAAAGTTTGGTCCTAAAGATAAAAGCAAACGTCGAAGTATAAATGTAGGGAATTTGGGATTTGATGACCATGACCTTTGGATTGCAGCAACAGCAATTCAACACAATCTCATACTGGTTTCGGTTCTTTCGTACATAGCGTGCTAAATTTTCATAAAAATTTAGAATTATGCTTTATTTGCAAGACTTCCAGACACTTCTAGTTTCAATTTTAGAAAAGAATGCTGTTATGAAGGTAATAATGGCTGTAATACGATCCAGACAAGGATTTTAAGCTAATTTTCCTATAAAAATAGCACGCTAAGTACGCAAGAGCCGCTGTCCCTTACTACTAAACGTACCCTGCATCATATTGTGCCAGTGGCTCCTGTCTCATTAATACCGAACATATGATGAATAACATTCGGATGCTTCTGACGCGCTTTCAGGCTTGCCACTTCTTGATCTTCATCGATGAAATAATCACCGCTATCTGGCTCAATAGCAATATACCAACCATAGTATCGCTCGATGAGTTCTGGCAGTAATCTGTCAAAAATAGCTCGGCAACGACGACTAAATGCTTCTCCTTCAGTTCTACGCCTAGCAAGTTCTTCCGGTGGTATAACAATTTCTGGAAATATTCTACCCCGACGACGTGCTGATTTTTGTGGTATTGCTTCAGTCATGTTACGATCCCCACTTGTTACTGAAATTATCATAACCCAAATCTGAGTGGTACTTAAAGAAAAGCAAAGTAGCTACTAAGTGTTATTACGAGTAACATTGAAAAAGTTGTGAACTTGGCTCAAGAAATAAAGCCTAGCATTAACATCCAAAATCAAACAAGCGCGATCGTTATCCTGCTGGGACTATGTAAGCCATAATCAAGAAAGAATTAGGAATCAAGAACTGAAAGGCAAACCATGCATATTTTATCCCTTCACTATCCCGATGACTTACTCATTACCTCCGGTAAATCACCTCAAGCATTAGAAGCAGAACTCACATTTTTGCTCGCAGTCAAATTATTTGAGCTACGCCGACTATCGCTTGGTAAAGCTGCCACCTTTTGCAGTATGAACAAACCTCAGTTCATGTACGAACTAGGGCGTTTGCATATCCCGGTTATCAACCTAGATGATGACCAAATCGCCGAGGAATTGCGTGATGATTAACTCTGTCATTGTTGCCGATAATATGGTATCTATTACTAAATAGATAATTGTTCAACAAAACTTTGATGTTCCAGTGTAGATAATCCCTGCTGCAAAACGGCTAAGACTTTAGCTAAGTCTCCTGATAATAAGGCAGATTTTGCTAACCATAACCCTGGAAAAACTTGAGAGCAAACTATATCGTCTGGATTTGGTTCCAGTTGCACATATTCGCCTTGTTGTAACCGAAACCAATCAAATTGGCGGTCATAAACTCGCCAGACTAAATATTCTTGGACTTGATTGCGACGGTATACTTTCAATTTTTCAGACAAATCATAGGAAGCAGTAGAAGCAGCAATTTCTACAATTAATTCTGGCGCACCTTCGACATAATCATCTTCAGTAATCCGCGACTGTCCACCTTGTTCTATTCTCAATAACGCATCTGGTTGTGGTTCGTTATCAGCATCGAGACGTACAGTTGTGTTATCCAGTGTTTCTACTCCTGGGGTAGCGGCTTCGTAAGCGACTAACCAACCCATAATGTTTGCATGGGGTTTGCCGTGTTTTTTCGCTCGTACAGGGGAAGCCACGTAAACAACTCCTTCAATCAATTCTGCTTTCTTTAGATTAGGCACAGCATGATATCGCCGCTCAAATTCATGACGAGTCAGCTTGTCGCCATTTTCTAAAGGTGGAATTGTCAAAAGATTATAATTTGCACCAGCAGATTTCATAACTTTCGAGTGGTACTGCTAAATAGAGCAGGCGATCGGGTTCATTAACTTCCAGCATAATTTATCAAGCTTTACTTGTAAGTAGATCGTCACAATTAAAGTTAACTAGTTAGGAGCGTCATTTGTCATTGGTCATTAGTCATTTGTAAGGGTTTTAGCCGTGTTTACAAACCTTTACATAGTTGGATTTTTTTCCGCCCACCTACTTAGCGCTGACGCTATTAAGTAACAAGCAAAAGATTTTTGGCAGTAAACATACTTACTATAGATTTTTATTTTCTAGCCCTGACTTGCTTATTATTACCTTGCCAATATGCTGTAATGCTTACTCTATATGGTTTTGATTCTCATGTTAATTATTGGCAACAGAGGATATAGCTCTTACAATAGTTATGTGGCCTATTCGTTATCTCTATGGCTGACTTTCCTACCCATGCTGAGGTTCGACTGGGTGAGCAAGGGCAATTGGTGATTCCTGCGGCTCTGCGAAAATCCCTTGGCTTTGAACTAGGTGATACGTTGATTGCTCGGCTTGAAGATGGACGGCTTGTACTGGAAAAACAGGAGAATGTTCAACGCCGACTCAAGGCACGTTTTTCCCATGTGATAAAAAACACTAGCCTTGCGGATGAATTGATTGCACAACGAAGGGAAGAAGCGAATGGGGAAATGGGTGAATGACGGTTGTATTGGATGCCTCGGCATTGCTTGCCTATTTGCAAGATGAGCCAGGAAGTGAGGCAGTTGAAGAGGTTTTGGCTGAATCGGTGATGTCGAGTGTAAATTGGGCAGAAGTCGTGCAAAAATCTGTGGCTGCTGGTGTTGTAGTCAATGGGATGCGGGAAGACTTGGAGGCGTTGGGCTTGACAATCGCTCCCTTTTCTTTGCAGGAGGCTGAGATGGCGGGGCGGCTCTGGTTGCAAACAAAGGTAGGCTGGGCTGTCTTTGGGCGATCGCGCTTGTTTGAGTGTGGCAATGCAGTTGAATGTTCCAGTTCTGACGTGCGATCGCCTGTGGCAAACGCTAGGGTTGAAGTTGGATGTGCGAGTAATTCGTTGATAAGGATTTAAAGAGGTAGGGGAGAAAGCATGATGCATTAAAAAGCTCCGTCAAGACATTTTATAGATTTATATCAATTTTGCTTTGCGTACTGTACTTTATGTATTTATGGTTACAACAAATTGCCAAATATCCGGGGTTGAGCAGGAGATTTCAATGGGTGATGATGTTTTAGATTATCAACTGCGCGACTCTAGTCAGCGAAGCACAACAACATCCGCCAAATAGTACTCAACGACGGACGGCGTTGAATAGGTTAATTAAAAAAATTCAGGAATCAGGGAAATTAAATAGTTTTGTGAAATGGCAGAATCGTCCTGATTTTGAAGATATTTATCACGAAGCACAGGCAAAAACCTTTACGGAAATTTGCAACAAGATTCATAAATATTATCCAGAGCATAAAGTAATGGCTTGGGTAAATCAAATATTAGAATGGCGATTTCACGATGTTTTAAGACAAATCAGAAATCGACCGCGAACGTTCTCTCTAGATGAATTAAATAGTATTAATAATGATGCAGATAGCCATGCTAGTAAAGAATCTTCTAGAGTTCATAAGGAAATTCATGAAAAAGATCTATCTAAAACTCATCAAAAAACTGAAGATGAATTGTTAAGAGAATTTCTCAAAGATGACCCAGAAGGCATTTTGCAAAATACTTGTGTTGGCTCAGATAAAAATGCCAATTTACAAAAAGTGTTGTTGATGAGATTTCATGAAGAGAAATGGTTAGAGATTTCTCAAAAATTAGGTCATTCCATACCAAGACTTGCTAGACCATTTTCGCACAGTCTTGTCATGTTGAAAATAGTTACCGTATTTTATCCGGAGACAAATAAGAGTTTTTTTATGAAAATGGGAAAAGTAAAAAGAATCAGCAAAGCGCGAAACTGTTCTAGACAAGTAATTTTGACGATCGCTTCTAGCATGTGGAGCCGAAAATTGATGTTTCTATTTCCCAAAAAACTCATCCTGGTAATTTTCTGCGTGATATTTGTGTCCTTCCAGGTCACTCCGGAGGCATTGGCTGAACCACCTTCAATTGATGGTTGCCAGGTATTTCCTGCTAACAATCCTTGGAATCGTGACATCTCAAAGGACTCTATTGATATAAAACTCAAGCAAATATATCGCCAGCATTGGTAAAGACAAATTTCTTCATCCTGACTTTGGCTCTGAACCCGATGAACCTAAGACACTGTATGGCATCCCTTACACAGTTGTGAACACAACCCAACCGAAAGTACCTATTCAGTTTGTAACTGACTATGGAGTTGAAGAAAGTAACCCTGGTCCGTACCCCATTCCGCCAATCCAGGTTGGTGAGGATAGCCAACTCATAATTTTGGAGAAGGATAATTGTAGGTTATATGAGCTATTGAACGCGCAATACATTGAAGAGATAGGCTGGAGTGCTGAAGCAGGCGTCATCTTTGACCTGAAATCGAACGCCCTACGCCCAGACTGTTGGACTTCGGCTGATGGAGCAGGTTTGGCAATACTACCAGGACTAGTGCGTTATGATGAAGTTGCATCAGGTAAAATTCAACACGCTTTGCGATTTAGCGTGAAGCAAACGCAGCGAGCATTTATTCATCCTGCTACGCATTATGCCAGCGACTTTAAAAATCCCAATTTGCCGCCAATGGGTCTGCGTTGGCGATTGAAGGCTAATTTTGATACATCTAAATACACGGGTCACGCACGAGTCATATTAAATGCGCTTAAGAAATATGGTTTGATTGTTGCCGAGAATGGGACTAGTTGGAACATTATGGGCACCCCTGACCGAAGATGGAATGATAATGAATTGAATCAATTAAAGCGAGTTCCTGGTAGTGCATTTGAAGTGGTTGCCAGCGGAGCGATACGTGAGAAATGTTAGATTAAACCGAACTTATCCGGATTTTTTAATCGAAGAAGGAAACAGGCAACAGTTTCTTGTTCCTGTTACCCGTTACCTTTTAAACCTATTATTCTCCACGTGATTTTCCCGTATTTATTACGGAAAACATCAGCTTTGCCTCAACAATACTTCCCGGATTTTCTCAGGGGATTAATAAAAAATTATTAGCGAAGATGGTAGTTATCTAAATTACTAAATTACTAAATTATTTACAATAAAACCCCGTATGGATATCCCAACCAAAATTATTCCAGTAGAGCTTTCAGATGGTACACTTGTGAAATTAGAAGCAAGATCTATTGGCGAGCAAAGAGTTGCTTTTCAGGCTAGACCGTTTCAGGAAGTCACCAATGCGATCAAGTCTATAGCTAGCGAACTGGCTATAACTCTCAAACAAATTAATCAAACAGTACAACCTGATAAAGTCAGTGTGAAATTGGGTTTGGAAGTGGCGGCTGAGTCGGGTCAATTGACAGCTTTAATTGTTAAAGGTGCAGGTAAAGCCAATCTCGAAATCACAATGGAATGGAGTAAACAGTAATATTAATATGCTAAGTTGGTCACACATAGTCAAGCAAGATATCTACAAGTTGCTTCAAGAATGTACTGTACGCTTGAGTACCGACAGTGGGATTGGTACAGGCTTCTTCATTGCTCCCGGTGGCTGGATTTTAACTTGTTACCATGTTGTCGATCAAAGCGATCGTGTCGAGGTTCTTTGGTTAAACGGGGAAGAAAAGCAAGAACTGACAGCAACAGTCAGATTGAGTCTGCCAATACCAGTTGATATTGCTCTTTTGCAGCTTCAAGGCAAAGCACCTGTTCATAAATGCGTCTTTCTCGATCGTACTCTTCCACAGATAGGAGATACGTTGTACACCTTTGGTTTTCCACAAGGCTATGGTTCAGAAAATTACTCTGGTGGTGATTCTGCAACGACCAATTACGAAGGAAAGAGCTTTCAAGATGGTGTACTCATTCTCAAGCTAAAAGAAGGTCAGATTCAAGAAGGGTACAGTGGTTCACCCCTACTCAATATGCAAACGGGTAAAGTTTGTGGCATTGTCAGTATTTCTAGAGATACAGGCTCCGATTTGGGCGGTCGCGCAACACCAATTCCCCTTTTATTTCAGCCTAAAGTAATTACCACATCTCCAGATGAGCAACAACTTATTTTGTCTCAATTACAGGCAAATGAGAAGTTTCATCAAAAGATTGACCAAAAATGGACTCACATCGTTAGCCCTCCTTTTTGGTCTCGAAAATCTGTTGTTGTATCCTTCCTGTCCATCATCTCGCTTTTAGCCATTGGCTTACCCACTTGGCGATGGCTCAATCCTTGGGAAATGCCTATAGGTTCTTATAATGTTGCCATAACGGATTTTACAAAAATTAATCAAAAGGGACAGTTGGAAAGGTCTAAGCAAAGCGAGATTTTAAGTCAATGGGTAGGAAACATATTAGAAAAAGAAAAAAATCAAGCTGAGAGTTTTGACACAGCAAATTGGAACATCTCAAGCCCGAATAAATATTATATTCCCGCCAATTCTATCGCAGAATTTCATAAAAATGTTCCATTATTTGCTAAAAATACCAATGCTGACCTGCTCATCTATGGTTACTTAAATGAAACCGAGCGGTTAAGCGATAAAAGATTAGTCATGGGTTTTTATATTTCTCCATTTGATAGACCTTCTCTGCATTCTGGTTTGACTCATGCATTCGATTTATTCAATATGAAAGGTCTGCATAAGATTGGTAAGCCCCTAATAATTAATTGGAATAATAAGGGTGATATTGAAGATATTTTGTCTTCCAAAATCAAGCCACTATTTTGGTTAATTGCTGGCTTAAACTACAGCACAAACAAGCAAAATCAAACACGAGCTTTAACAATTTTTAAACAGACAGAAAAAAACCTTGACCGAGGCTGGTCAAATGGGGAAGGTAAAGAAGTTTTCTATTTCTGTATGGGGCAAGTGGCTTTATTTTATGCAAACTCGCCCAAATCATCTAATATCAACCTGGATGTAGCCAAGCAATATGCTCAACAAGCGGAGAATGCATTTGAAAAAGCACTTAAAAGTAATAATGAATATATCAGACCACGCATTGGTCTGGGAAGCGTTCATCTTACCCGTGCAGAATGGTACTACAATGAAATCGATGAAATAGATAACAATTTTAAGAATGGCGATGTAAAAAAAATCTCTCAACTTCACAAGAAAAGAGATGCAGAGTTAAATGCTGCAATAGCCTCCTATGAAGAAGCAGTTAAACAATTGCCCCAGTCCCAACCTGATACTTGGTCAGAATATGCAGCACCTCTTGGGTTAGGTTACGCATGGTATTTGAAAGGAAACATTGACTTCGATCTGAATCAGTCCAAAAAAGCAGAAGAATGGCAAAAGCAAGCTGTTGAGATAACTCAGAAACTTATCAAACCATTGACGATGGCTGAAGAATATCGGTTACTGGCGCAAGCGTATTCTAACTTAGGTTTAGCTTATTTGCTAAGGGCAAATATACACCTAGAGCGGGAAGATAAGAAAACATTTTTAATCTTGAGCCAACAAGCTAGTGAAGCTTTTATACTCTGTAAAAAACAAGGAATAAAATCTCCAAATGACTACATTCTTAATGAAAATATAGTTAAAAAATGCGAAGAAAATATTCAGGCGATCGCAAAATATCAAAGGAGATATGGAAGATGAGAAAACAACCTATTATTTATCGCTTCGGTTTCGTGGCATTGGGTTTTGCAACATTTGTTGTAAGTCCAAGTCTTTTAACTGGCTTTAGGTTCAATCCTGCAACAGCAACTATCGATGCAAATAAGGGCGGAAATCTAATAGCACGTAGAAATAGACTACGATTAACAGCAGCAAAACCTGGTGGTGAAATAAATAACGTCAACGGAGAGATTCTAATTCCAGAAAAATTTGCTGTTAACCCTGATGCTTCCGATCCCAATCCACTCATTGCCCGTTTCACTCAAGAAATCATGTTCCAGGTAAAAGCCTGGGACCCTAAAAAAGGTAATAGAGATGGTGATGGTATTGAAAAAATGGAAATTTCTTTTACCAAAGATAATCAGCAGGAACCAATCTACAATCACACTGAAAAATTTTCTCCCTACTGTTTTTTTGAAGGTGCTTCCCCTTGTGGCAGTCTCAAAAAATTCTGGCCTAATGGTCAACTTATCGAAAATGGTCAATATAGTGCTAACATACAAATTTATCTTAAAAATAGTTCTCAACCAGCCCAATGGTTTTTCCGTTTTGAAATCCAGCGTCCTAACTAAAATGACAAATTTCTAATTGTTTGAGTTTGTCGGGGTTGCTGATAAAGTAATCTTTTAGCCACAAGCAGCCCCGTGTTAACAGTTCATCTAAGCTTTCGATTCGCCAGAGTTTTACTGTACCATCAGTTCCTGCTGTCGCAATTAGTTTGCCGTCCGGGCTAAAACTAACACTATTGAGCTTTTGGTTTCCCTCAAATTCCGCAACCTGCTGTCCTGACAAGTTCCACACTCTGGCTGTACCATCAGTTCCTGCTGTAGCAATTAGCTTACCATCGGGGCTAAAACTAACACTTTTAACTCTACCACTTTGCTTACGCAACGAAACAACTTGCTGTCCAGACAGGTTCCACAGTCGGGTTGTACCATCAGCGCCAGCTGTTGCTAGCAACTTACCGTCTGGGCTAAAACTAACATTATAGGTTTTGCCTTGATCTAGTTCATACTTCCTTAACAACTTTCCTGACAAATCCCACAGTTGTGCTGTGCTATCTTCTTCTGCTGTCGCAATCAGTTTGCTATCTGGGCTAAAACTAACGCTATAAACCCAACCTTTATACGGCTGAATTTCAGTCACTTGCTGTCTTTGAAGGTTCCATAACCGGGCTGTTCTATCGTCTCCACCTGTAGCAATCAGTTTGCCATCCGAACTAAAACTAATGCTGGAAACCCATCCTTGATGAGCCTTAAATTCTTTTACTTGCTGCCCAGAAAGTTTCCACAGCCTAAGAAAACCATCAGTTCCTCCTGTAGCAACTAGCTGTCCATCCGGGCTAAAACTAACACTCCAAACTTTGCCTCGATGTGCCTGAAATTCAGTTAACAGTTGCCCAGATAAATCCCACAACTTTACTTTTTCGTCATCGCCGGCTGTCGCAATCAGTTTACCATTGGGACTGAAAGTAACATTGTTGACTTGGCGTTGATGTCCCTGAAATTTTTTAAACTCTTTTCCAGACAAATCCCAAAGCCGGAGTGTACGGTCGTCTCCTGCTGTGGCAATCAACTTACCATCTGGGCTAAAGCTAGCGCTACTAACTTGGTACTGAGACCCTTTGACCATAATAACTTGCTTTCCAGATAAATCCTGCACCATAAGTGGTTGCCCTTGTGCTATGGAGGCTACCAATTTGCCATCAGGGCTGAAGCTAATGCTATTGACCGCGTTTCGGGGTCCTTTAAATTTAGCAACCAGTTGTCCAACAAAATTCCACAACATTATATTGCCGTCATATCCCCCTGCCGCAATCAACTGGTTTTTAGGATTAAAACTAGCACTACGAATTGAACTGTGGTTTTCTTTGAGTTCAACAACCTTTTGAGTGGATAGGTTTCGCAGTCTGACTCTGCCATGTTCCTCAGTTGCGGTAATTAGCTTGCCATCAGAGCTAAAACTAACACTATAGGGATCTCCTTCAAATCTCAGAACCTGCTTTCCAGATGAATCCCATAACCTAATTGTCTTGTCGTCTCCCGTTGAGGCGAGCATTTTACCATTAGGACTAAAACTGACGCTATTGACTGGAAACTGATGTCCCTTCAATTGGGCAACCTGCTGTCCTGAAAAATTCCACAACCGAACTGTACCATCGCCAGATGCCGTAGCAATCTGCGTTTCTTGCTCCTTTGGGGACGCATTAGGGCTAACAAGGACGGGTCTAAAACTAACTCCATTGACATTTGTTTGATGCCCTTTGAGTGTAGTAACAAGTTGCCCAGACATATTCCAAAGCTTAGTTGTGCCGTTATATCCACCAGTAGCAATTAATTTGCCATCAGGACTAAAGCTAACGCTATTGACCTTGTGCCCCACCCGTAGGCTATTTCGTTCGTGAATTCGATTGAGAATGCTCTGGAGAGCAAACACAGGAGATACTGCTGGATATTTTTCTAGGGATTGTTCGCCCTTGACAAGTTTTTGTAACTCCTGCCCTGTTTGCAAAGCAGAAACTAATGCCTCGATTTCATCGCCATTTTCAAATTGTAGCCAGTTACTAATTCCTCTTTGCTCTAGTTTTGTGCCTAAGAGGGCTTTTTGTTGTTTCTGCAAAGCTTCACCTGCCAAAAGCCATGCGATCGCTGCCCCTACTAAAGATACACTCAGGATAACCGACCCAACGCGAATCATCTTTTGAGCTTTAGAAGCTGCCGACTGCAAAATCTGATTAGCTTCCTCTTGTTCCTTTAAAGCCGTTTGGTAAGATTGCTTTTCCAGTTCAAGGCTTGCAGCTAAAAATTGATAATCCTTATCACTCAAGCTTTTTCCAACTGCCCAAGCTTTTGCATCTTGCAATTGTTGCCCGCGTAACAGATGTGAGGTGCCGTGACCGGAAGTTTCCCAAGCAGTAAACATTTCTGCATAGGGACGTAAATTTCCAAGCTGTTGCTCTACCCAAGTTGAGTTAAAAACACACCTGTAAATCTCATTATAAATACTTAAGTTCTGCAATCGCTTGACGACCAAACCCGATAGTTGCAATTGCATTTGTTCTGGACTCCCATCAACAGCAATTTCTCCTGATAGCAATTGTTGATACAGTCCTAGCAAACGACAAGCAAAGTTTTGATTTGCCAGTATGCGATCGCGTATCGTCTGCAAATGCTGCTGCTTATCATGCGCTAACCAATTTTTTATCATATGCTGCCACACAATTAAAGCTACTGACTCCGCTTCAGCAGTGACGTCAATGAATTTCCTATTAGTACAAATCAACTGACACAACCATTGTGTAAGAAACGGTTGCCCTCCCGTCCATTTCAATACCTCTTTCATTACAGCTTGAGGGTTATTTGCAACTCCAGCTAACCCGGATTCTAAAGGTTGAGCTTCATGGAGTTGAAATCCTGTAAGTTCAATTGCACGAGTTTCA
>NZ_BAACAP010000161.1:0-41247 GCF_045865695.1 Scytonema hankhaensis NUACC26 | reverse complement strand
CTGGTGAAGTTGCTCCTGTTGCAATCAGCGCTCCTGCTATCAACGGCTAATCTTTAATGTACAGAGACGATATTTGTATCGTCTCTTGTAAAAATGAAAGCGTCCTCTTAAATGAGGGCGCTTTTATTTTGTAGCAAAAAGTGTTCATTCGGGCAGAAGCCCGCAGTACAAGAAATGTCAAGGATTCCACTCAGCTATTTTGCTGAGTAAATTTTCTACCTGTGTCATATCCTGAATTGATTCCAAGTCAGGGTCGGTTTTGACAAACAATTGAAAATTGGGATTAATTTTTAAAGCTGCTTCAAGGCTTTCAATTGCTAAAGCTTCGTTTCCTACTTGGGCTGCACAACAAGCCGTGTTGTATAAGGAGTACTCATCATCTGGGTCTATCTCTATAGCTTTTTGGTATTTCTCAAGCGCTTCTTCATATCGACCTAGATATCTGAGAGTATCCCCTTGCTTGTAATACACCCAAAATTCATCCGGGCGGAAATATTGTGCTTCATCATAACTTTTCAGTGCTTCTTCAAAGCGCCTCAAATGTCTCAAAGCATCACCTCGCCGCAACCACGACCAGTAATCATTGGAACGTCTTGACAAAGCTTTATCGTAATCGGAAATTGCATCTTCATAGCGATCTAAATGTCTTAATGCTTCGGCTCGCCGAAACCACGCCCAGTAGTCGCGAGGACGGATTTCAAGTGCTTTATCAAAATTTGCGATCGCTTCCTCAAATAAATCCAAATCTTCTAGTGCAATATAACCCCGGTTATACCATCCCCAGTAATCATCAGGACAAATAGATAGCGCTCGGTCGTAACTGACAAGAGCTGCTTCATACTGACCCAATTCCCGTAAAGCACCGCCTCTGTCATACCATACCCAATAGTTATCGGGGCTAGCTGCTAGAGCTTTATCGTAATACACAATTGCTTCTTCATAACGCTCTTGTTGGTCGAGCTGCTTGCCCTGCTGATACCAGTATTTGTAGTCTTCACAGACGTGCAAAGAAGTATCTGCGCCTATCCTGACCGCTTGACTCATAGTCAACTCTCCAAACAGTTACATACGTTACAGACAACCACACCTTCTATATTATTTGCTGTTTGACGAATCAACTAGCGGATAAACAGAAATAGAATCATAGCAACTGGAATAAGAGACATTAACAAGAGGACAAAAACTAGCGAATTGTTCTTTTGATGCGTCTGGCTGCTGCTTGCAAGCGCTGGCTCTGACGAGTAACTTTTTTTATAAGGTTCGAGCCATCCCTCCCCTGGTACTAAATTCGATAACCCACGCCAGACATTTGCCTGTTTTAGGGCGTTTACCGATTTGATACCAGTGACGACCACAAGGGGAATGTTATTAAAGCCGTTACCTTTTGGCAAACATCGTTCTTCTAGCTCATAAGCTATGTCGTTTCGTAAATACTCAGAATTTCTGCCAATTTTACTTTCTAATTTGGCATTAAACTGCTTAACTTCATCTACCTGGAAGTGGCTAATGATATCAAAAGCAACTTCAAAACCAAACTCGCCGCCAAATTTTACGGCTTTGTCAAGGTCAGTATCTAATAACCCGCGTAAAGCATAAGCTGCGATCGCACGTAACTTTTGCTCGTTGGCTTCATTATCTTCACCAACCCATGCCACAGAGTTACGAATTTTTCTGCCTTGAAAATCTGCTCTTTCACTAGCCTCAAGACCAGTCACCAGTAACAGCAATCTATTATCATAGCGTCCTAAAACAACAGACGGTGATTCACTTTGAATGACATCGTTAATTCGGTATTGTCTTAGAATCGGCGGCACTTCTGGCAACCAGCAATAATCATAGTCTTGCGAAAAACCGCGACTTTGTACGTAAATTTTCATAAGGGATTAGGGATTAGGGATTAGGGATTAGGGATTGGGAAATTTTGGTTTTTTCATTAGACTTTTAGTAAGTCTTCGCCTTGTAAAATAGCAAACCCATTGTTAGTTTTACACTCACTAGCGAATTGACGAATAGCTTCTTTCAGATAATAATCTCTTCCCAATAAATCGCGAAGAAAATTAAATAAACCCCAATTCCGCGTATCTAAATGAAGTTTTAATAAAAATCTCAAGAGATACCGCAAGGGTTGCTCGCTATCCGTCGGACTATAGGCGGCATCATGACTGGTTTTCCGAAAGAGAAAATGAGGTATGTTACTATCTATCTCTACTCTAGAAAAAACGACACTTCCCACAGTTTGAACGGGAGTCACAACAACTGCTACTTTTGTTAGTAAAGCTGCTGAATTCAATAAGTCTATTAATTTTGCATATCCTTCTTTAATACGTATTAACATTTCTTGGGCCGTTTTTTCATCTTTTAAATACTTCTCACATTTCACAGGCGCAAATATTACTAATCTTGGTGATTCTAGCTCTTGATAAGCTATTTTAAATAAATCCGTCATTTGTTGCACTCTATTAATTTGCTCGTGCCATTTACCTTTCTGTTCCATCAAAGCAGGTGCATCTATAGCAATTAACACCGCAACACATTCTGCAAGCATTTTTTTTACAAATTGCTTTTTTTCAGGAGTGGCTTTAGCAGCATGGTAACCACCTGGATAATCTTGAAAATGGAGTTTTAATGAAGGTTTTTTCCCTTTTTTTCCCAACCCAAACATAAAAGAGCGAAGATGTTCTGGTTCTCCTTCTGTTCCTCTCACACCTCCTCTTGGTTCAAAATCATTTAACAGGCTTTTGAGTTCCATCAAACGTTCTTGCAATATTGCTGAACTTTCTTCGTCGGGTGTTAGTTGTAAATCTGTTTTACCAATTGTGTTTTCAAATTGTTCGTAAAGAGCGGTTAAAAGTGTTGTTTTACCAACGCCACTCGGTCCAAGCATTGTAATTTTAAGTTCGTCCATGTTTCCCGATATGTTATTACAAAAATTGTAGAGAATCTATATGAGTGGCTATTATTGCCTTTTCTACTGATTGAAGCCACTCCCGACGCAATCGAGTGCGATCGCCAAGCTGTTCAAATTCATCATGCCAAACAATGGCTCTGATTTCTTCTAAAAAGATACGCCATTCTGTCTTTGCACCCTCAGCACGGAGTACGCGGTCCACGAACTCTTCTACTATGGCAAATGCTGCAAGACTAGGTTCACATAGTAAACCTTCCAAAGCTGTTTCACAACCATATAAAGCTTCTGCATGAAGAGTTTTCAAATTGGTTAAGATTTCTTTTGCAGAGGGAGATTTAGACAATTGCAGTGAAGTTTCGTCTGGTGTTAAACCATCTAAATGTTTGCGAATGCGGTGCTGAATGAGTCCCCGATAAGAAATATCAAATTCCGCAAGGATTTGAAATCCTAACTTTAATTTTAGTAAAGATTCGGGTAACTCTTGAGTTATTTCATTCAAAAATTCATAACCTCTAGTTTCTGTCAGTCCATTCAAGCGTCCCTGAGTCACCAAAACTTCTGCAACTTGAGATTTAACTTTGAAAAGCAATTGCTTCAATCCGATATCTAGAGCGAGGAAATGTTGTGACAAGTGGGCGCGAAGTTCATTTAAGTATTCATAGTAGGCGTTAGGATACCCGCCAACGCGATCGCGTCTTTTCTCAATCTCGTCTAAACTTGGAATAGCAGTATCTGCACGACAAGCTGCAACAGCCGCTTCTACTTGCTGTTTAAAATAAATATCTTGAGCGTTTCTTTGTTGTTTGAGATGTCTCAGCAGTTTTTCCAAACCACTGGTTACATCATTCCACAACTCGTCAAATAGTTGCAAGAAAACGGGGAACCAATTGTCTTGTTGTACGGCTTCACCCAAAGCTTTTCGTGCTTTTTCTAATTCTGCGATCGCACCATTTTGAAGTTGTATTAACCTATCTTGACAAGAAGAGGCATATTGCTCATCCAATGAGGTAATCTTTTGGGCTAAGTAATTCAGTATCTCATCCAAAACCTCACCTGCTGCCTCTATATTGGCACAATTAGCAGTCACACAACGAACCACCCTTAGATGTTTTTCCTTTAATGTATCTGCTAAGTCTTGACAGTTATTGTAATTATCGCCGTTTTTCGACTCAGTATTTGTCCGATTGAGAACCATGAAAGACCATAACTCAATTGGTAAATCCACGAGAGAAGCACGTGCTGTATCGTACAACCGCACGTCCACATCTGCCCAGTAATCACCAGATGACTTTGGCATCCTTACAAACAGTATACCATCGACATCTTGTCCCAAAGTTTTCATCAATCGTTCTTCATCCCCAACACCTGTATCGCCCAATCCCGGCATATCTACCAAGGCAATTTGCCCGACATCAGTATTAGGAAATTTACAAACAATTTTCACCTCTCGAACTGCCAAATAGTTGAAAAATATCCTTTGACCATCAGGAGTATCCTGAGCAACATACTCGCGAATTTCGTTACGAGAAATGAGACGAGGGGAAGGTTCTTGTAAAAGATGGCGGTACTTTTCCAAATGAGTATGGTATCGAGTTAAATGTTCGTACATTGCACCCGGTTCCGCATATCCGGGAAGATTGTGAGGGAGTGGTGGTAAAGGATTGGCAACAAATTCAGTAATTGTTATTGGTTTTGCACCTAAATATAGCTTTTCGTAATAAGGAGCAATAACTTCATCTAAAAACGAGCGATGGTCGTGAAACCAAACTTCACCATAAGTTTCTACATTAGGATTATGATGAATGATACTGCGTACACCCGTACAATGCTGCCTATCTCCGTCGGGAATTTCCGCAGCCGTAAGCCCTGTTAAGCTTTGTAGTAAACGACTTTTCCCTTGCCTTGCTCGTCCCACAACTCCTATATTGAGAGTGTCTCGGCAAAAACGAACTTTTAGCTTATTTAACACTTCTAATTCAGCAGTAATGCTGAGTTGCAGCCAACTCATGTCAATTTCCTTCAAACGCCCCATCGCATTTGCGTCATCCACTCGCGCTAGCAACTCATTGCGATGGTTTTCTAGAGAACGAAGTGCAGAGGAAAGAGATTTTAAATTAGCTTCCACCCGTTCAATTTTTTGAGCCAGGGGACGGCGTTTTTCAATAATGCTGACAATTTTTTCAGCCCGATTTGTTGCGTTCATCTAAAAGCTTATGTATATCATTTATCTAATTTGCGTTAGACTTTATTAATTATATGTAGTTAAAAGTTCTTTTAACGTGACAGAAGATTTAGTACTGGTTGCTGGCGCTACTGGTGGGGTAGGTCAGTTAACAGTGGGCAAACTATTAGAGAAAGGCTTGAAAGTTCGCGTCTTAACACGCAATTCTGCAAAAGCGGAGAAAATGTTTGAGCGCAAAGTAGAAGTTGCCGTTGGCGATACACGCGATCCAAGTACACTCCCCACAGCAGTACAGGATGTTGCCTACATCATCTGCTGTACTGGAACGACTGCTTTCCCTTCCGAAAGATGGGATTTCGAGCCGAAACCTAACTCGATCGAGTGGGTTCAGCTATTGCTTAATAGTAGCGCTCGCGAAGCAAGAGCAAAAAATAGCCCTCTAAAGGTAGATGCACAAGGGGTGAGTCATTTAGTAAGAGCAGCGCCCCGCAATTTGAAACGTTTTGTTTTTGTATCTTCCTGTGGAGTTCTCCACAAATCTCAATTTCCTTACAGCATCCTCAATGCTTTTGGTGTATTGGATGCCAAACTTCAAGGAGAGGAAGCTATTATCAGTTCTGGATTACCCTACACCATAATTCGTCCTGGGCGTTTAATTGATGGTCCCTACACTTCCTATGACCTCAACACCCTGTTAAAAGCGACAACAGAAAGCAAATCTGGTGTTGTTTTAGGGACGGGAGACACCCTGACAGGGCAAACTAGCCGCATTGATGTAGCCGCCGCTTGTGTGGAGTGCATTCAAAGCCAAAGTGCAGAAAGGAAAGCATTTGAAATCATTAACAAAGGAAAAAGACCCTCTGTTATTGACTGGGACGCGCTTTTCGCCCAACTTTAATTTTCTCTGCGGAAATTACGACTATTGATAGAGAAATTTCCGGAACTACCGAATGGGCAGTTGTAGATATTATCAGAGTAATTACTTAATATCTAAGCCCTATACTTGCCGAGGGCATCTAGCCCAACTACTTATTATCATAAGCCCGGTCTTTACAGATCGGGCTTTCGGCATTTTATAGCAATTCTTACTTTCGTGAGGCATATGAAGAAAGAACTAACCGCAGCCTGTAGCTGACGGACGCGGATAAATCTTACCTCAGCAGACTAGGAAAGGCTGTAAGCTCAAAAACAACTTATAATAATATGTAAACGTTTTGAAATAGTGGAAGCTTTAGAAGAAACCTCTACTACCTACCTAAATACTTCAGAAATCCATTTTTGTTATTGACACAACGTTTCCTCCGCGCTACAAATAAACGCGGTTTCCACGCTTCCGGAGGTTTTTAGATGAAGCAATTGAGTAATCTAGATAGAGTTTTAGATGCGGCAATGGAGCTTCCTTTAGAGCAGCAAGAAATGTTGGTACAAATTCTTACTAACCGAATTATTGAAAGTCGGCGAGATGAAATTGCCTCAGATGCAGCAGCTTCTATTGCTGAATTCCGCACAGGTAGATTCAAAGTTCAAACAGCTGCTGAAACAATTCAAGAGTTACGAGAAGATCTCAGTAACTCAAACGCAGCAGATGTATAAATTAGTTACTAGTAGCAATTTTATCGGTGTGTCCGCAAGCTGGACATTCCTGCAATGAATGTTTTGGATTCACAAGAATAACTGGTTTACCGGACTTTGTTGCAAGCCAATAATCGCGATCGCCTCGGTAAGATGTTGAGTATGAGCCGTTAAGTTGATAATACCTTCAGCAAATACTGCCCTATTATTCCAACACTACCCAATTATGGCAAACAAAGAAGACTATTCTTTAATCGAAGCAATGCTTCGACGGCGATCGCGCCGCTTTGGTAAAGGAATGAAGCTAGGTGGTCCTTTAGATTATCAAAGTCAATATCTGCCGCAGCCACTAACTCTCGAACAAGAGGCACTTTTGGGCTTTGCTGCTTCGGGGGTAACGGGTTACGCTCTAGCCGAATTACCCTATGCACCAGCAGCCCTAAGTTCGACAGGCAGCGGTGGCAATATTATGGTTAACTTTATCGGGCGTACCGTTGCCAGTGCGGATGCGATTCATGGGGTCGCTGTATTTATTACAAACGATGAAGGTACGTGGCTGCTTAAGCGTCCCCAGGACTATCTCCGTACCGAAATCCCTAGTTTAATCGACATGTCCCAAAACCGGCAGTTTGTTGAGCTATACGAACGCAGTCGCGTAAAAATTGCCCAGATCCGAATCGATCTTCCCCGGCGACTACCCTATTTGATGCCTTTTAATGCCTGGGCTGCCAACGTACCAGGTACTACTTATTTTTTGGCGGTTAATGAATTATCTGCTTTGTATATTAACGTCTTGCTAGCCATGTTTAGTGAAGATGTGGGCTTTTTTATGGTGGACGAGCGTAACGGTTATCGACCTGCAGGTATAGAAAAGTTTGCTAAATCTAAAGGCGGGCATCTTGAAGATGACCTAACTCAGGAGTCTTTTATGTACATCGGTGCGGCAGAAACTTTACTAGCGGAATTTGTAGCCTGGGAGCAGGGTTCTATTCACCAAAATTTAGGCTTAATGAGCCAAGCTCTCGGTTTAGGTGGCTATCCTCATTTTGCCGCCCATCCCTACATCTGGTTTGAGCGACTAGGCTTCCGTATGGAACAAGTTCCATTTACTAAAATGAGCGGGATGAACCGCTTAACTAAGAAAATTGTCCAGTGGATGGGCAAAGATACTCTCGTTCCCAATCCTGTAGGACTGGAAAAAGACGGTGAGGTACTGCTCAAAAGTTACGCTCCGCCCTATTATCGAAACATGGAAGAAGCAGTACTCGCTTTTATCGACCATAAGTACAATGCCAAACAGGGGACGTTTCGCGATGGAGGAGAAGTAACTGGTTGGCAAGATGGTCGAGCGATCCAAGCGGCAATTCCCCAATATTCCGAACGAGCGATCGCAGCCACAATTGCCTGCTGCAAGTACATTTACAATCGTTATGGCCGTTTTCCTGCCACAACAGGTGCCTTTCGCACTTTACTAGCCTATCAGGCGCATCAACTCGATCCTGACTTTTATCGACTTTATTACCGCCACGAAGCGACGAGGATGGAGTCAAAATGAATGAAAACCCTCACAACCTAGAACTAGCAGACACAAAGCGATCGAGGTCATTCTGGTTTTGCAACAAAATCACTTGTTCCAACTCAATTGTGTCATTCAGCTGGCAACTTCGCTAACAGGATAAGAATCTGACAAATCAGTATCAGGATTTGAAAGAAGTTGAGTATCGGAACTCGGTATACTCAGGGAGTTGTAGCTACATCTCCATTTGTTGGACATCGCCTTACAAGTCGGCTTCTCGAGCCAGAGTTATTTGACGCAACAGTTCAAGCGCCTCACCGGGATGACACCGAAACAAGTTCGCCAACACCATAAGAATCTGATAAAGCGTCAAACCGGGCGGGAGACAGGTGAGCATAATCCGTTGAGTTCTGCTAACTTCTCAACAGCTGCAACTAACTCATTCGGATCGACAGGCTTGGAGATATGTAGTTGGAAGCCAGCCGCAAGCACGCGATCGCGCTCGGATTCTCCAGCAAATGCCGTAAGAGCAGCAGCTGGAATTTGCCCGCCCTGCTCTGGTGGAAGAGTTCGGATTTTCTGAATGAGCGAATAACCGTCTTCACCTGGCATACCAATATCACTAATCAAAATATTAGGCTTGAATTGCGAAAAAGATGCAACCGCAACACTGACTGATGTTGCGGTTGTGATTTGTGACTGACACTGTTCTAAAATGAAGGTAATCAGTTCGAGAGTGTCAGTATTATCGTCTACAACGAGAATTCGCAAGCCTTTGAGAGATGGAAACTTGTCATCAGAGGGTGAGTCTAAGTCAGTTTGCTGTAAAATTTGTTCTTCTCTTATTGGTATTTGTACTGTAAAAGTTGCACCTAACCCTTCCCCATCGCTAGCAGCAAAAACTGTACCATTGTGCATCTCAACTAGATGACGGACAATAGCTAGTCCTAAGCCCAGTCCGCCATTCGCTCTAGTCGTTGTAGCATCAGCTTGACGGAAGCGTTCAAACACATAGGGAAGAAAATCAGCGCTAATCCCTGCTCCTGTATCGCTAATTGTAATTTGAGCCATTGAATTTACCTGTTCGAGCCGAATTTCAACTTGTCCTCCAAACGGAGTGAACTTAACGGCGTTGGAAAGTAGATTCCATACGACCTGTTGCATGCGGTCGAAGTCACCTGTCACCTGACCAACATTGGAGTCAAGTACAGACTGAAACTGAATGGCTTTGGCTTGAGCTATGGGACGTATACTTTCGACAACGGCATTAATTACAGATATTAGATTGAGGGGGCAAAGGTTCAGACGGATTTTGCCTTGAACAATCCGTGAAACATCAAGAATATCTTCAATAAGTTGCTTTTGAAGTTTGGCATTGCGCTCAATGGTTTCGATAGCCTTGGTAGCAGTCACTTCACTTAAATTTCTTTGACGAAGCATCTTTGCCCAGCCAAGTATGGAGTTGAGAGGCGTGCGTAGTTCGTGAGAAACGATCGCTAGAAACTCATCTTTTATTCGGTTGGCTTCCCAAGCTTCTTGATAAAGTCTTGCATTATCAATGGCAATAGCAGCCCGTTGAGCGAGTTCGATCGCCATTGCTAGGTCTGCCTTTTGATACCGACGTTCTGGCTGTGCTGAGGCAAAAGTGATGGTACCGAGCTTACGTTGACCAGCAATCAGTGGGACGAGCATATAAGATTTTGCTTCGAGCTGGCGTAACAAGTTCAAGTGTCGCTCATCTTGTGCCACAGATAGTAAAAGTGAGTCTGGAATTTCACTAACAATTTCCGGTTCTCCCGTTCGTAAAACCTTTGGTGCTCCAAAATCCGCATCGGCTGGAGGTGGATACCGTTGTCTGAGTTCTCGGATTAGTGCTGCTTTTTCTGGATCGGATGCAACGATTATAGGTTCAGTAAAAACGGTCAAATTCTTCTCGATAATATCAACAAAGCACCAATCTGCAAGAGTTGGTACTGCTATACTTGCTACGCTAGTCAAGGTAGTCCGGTAGTCTAGTGAAGAAGTTAAAAGGCAGCTTGCTTCAGATAAGAAAGTGGAACGTCTTTCTTGGGCTTCAGCTTCCGCACGAGCGGCTTGCTCGCGAGTCAGAAATTGCTCTCGTTCTAAATCGGAACGCTTGCGATCGCTAATATCATGGCTATAAATAGTTAGTCCATCTGCTTGTGGATAAACTCTCACTTCCAGCCACATATCCATATTGGGATAAAATGCTTCAAACCGAACGGGAAGTTTTGTTGTCGCTGCTTCATGGTACTTTTGATAAAACACAGAGCCAATTGCATCAGGATACTCTTCCCAAATGTTCTTGCCGAGAAGCTCTGCCTGAGTCTTCTGCAAAATTTGCTCGGATTTTTGGTTAACGTAAGTAAAGCGAAACTCTTTGTCTAAAGCACAGAAAGCATCCGTAATACTTTCAATAATATCAGCACAACGCTGATTCGCTTCTTGCAGAGCTTTTTCTACTCTCTCTTGTTGCTCCAATCGTTGTAAGATTGAGCGAATTGCAACAGGCAAACGAACGTAGTGTTTTGCTGATTTGATAATATAATCTTCTAGCCCCGCCTTCATTGCTTCGACAGCAATCTCCTGACTACCGCTATCAGTAAACATAATGACCGGACAGTTGGGGTAGCGGGACTTGATATCTTGTAAAACAGTCAGTCCATCATTCCAACGCAAGCGATAATCAGTGATAACTAACTCAAAGTTACCTGCTTCTAGTGCTGGGTAAAAGTCCTCAGCTTTTGTCACTTGTTCCACTTGAAGGTCGGGAAACTCACACCTTAATTTATAAATAATTAAGGTACGGTCGTGTTCGTTATCATCAATAAGAAGAAGGCGTAACATTTAAGTTTTTCAAAACAACCGATCGCTATAAGTAATTACATTAGTATTTATACGATTTTGGCGTAAATCATACCATTACCCGTTAGGTATAGAATAATTTTCTATCTTTAGAAAAAAGTTTTATGACTCAGGATCTGCTGGTAACTCTATCCATAAGCGACTTCCCTGACCGATTGCCGACTCAACGCCAACTTTGCCTCCTATACGCTCCACTCCTCTACGAACGATGGCTAACCCAATACCAGTACCAGGATACACCTCCTCAGCGTGTAAGCGTTCAAAAACTTTGAAAATGCGCTGTTGGTGTCTCGCTTCAACACCGATGCCGTTATCTTCCACCCATAACCGCACCCACAGATCCCGCTTCTGCGTCCATACCCGCACCGAAGGTTGAACTTCAGGAGATACAAACTTGATGGCGTTGCTCAATAAGTTTGCGATCGCTTGAACAAGAATAGTAGAATTCCCCATGACTGTCAGCAAAGGTTCTTCTACTGTGACAATCGCCTGCTGCTCCTGAATTTGTACTTCCAGTAAAGTCAACACTTCTGCCATAACATTTGATAAGCTAACAGGGCTGACGGATAACTCAAGCCGATTCAAACGGCTGTATGTTAATAAGTCCTTTAGAAGCGTTTCCATCCGCTCGGCATTGGTAAGAATGCGCTCTATAAAGTCTCGAGCAACCGAGTCTAGGTGGTCAGCATAGTCTTCCAACAAAATTTTAGCAAAGCCTTGTAAGACACGCACGGGTTCTCGGAGGTCATGAGCAACCGAGTAAGTAAAAGCTTCCATATCAGCATTGGATTCCTCAAGTGCAGCTGTTCGCTCTGCGACTCTATGTTCGAGTTCGACAGCATAGTTTTGCAGTTGTTCTCGTTGTCGAGCCTGCTGAATCGCCACTGCTAGTAAGTTTGCGACTTCAATAGCAATTTGCTGGTGTTCTAAACTAAACGCTGCATGGCGATCGCCATATAGACTCAGTTCGCCAATTAAATCTTTTTCTACCACCAGAGGAACCGCCAGAAAACATAACTTGCCTTCTTGAAGTTGTCGCCCGATTAAAAGCGGGCGTTCCTTAAGAGCGGCAATATCTTCTACACAACGAATTCCTCCTGATTCCCGTGGCACCATAGTCGGTATCAACTGCTCGAGCGGTACAGTTTCCCCCTTTGACACGCCATCAATTGTACCTGCTAGTATCTGGGCGTTGCCTGTTTCAAAATCAAATGATGTAACGGTGGCTTCTACGTAAGGCAGCATATAATGCATTCGTAAAAGCGCTTCGCGAGCAATTTCTTGAGTTGACTCCGCGTTCAGGATAGCACGCTCGAGTTGTTGCAGAGTTTCCAGGCGTTGAAGTTCGGTGTGTTTATGTTGGGGACTTTCTGTGACGTGACGAACAGCACTGAAAACGTTGATGAGCAAAGACACTCCTACCAAAAAGCCCAATTCCAGAACTCCATCTGTAGTCGCAACAGCAGGAGAATAAATCGGAGCTAAAAAGAAGTAGTTACAAGCCAAACTACAGAGTCCTGTAGCTAGCAAACCAGCACTACGATTTCCATAGCAAGAACTCACCGTTACCGCCATAACAAATAAAATAAGGGGACTTTGTGTTGGGAGTAACGATAAGACAAGAGAAATCAGCAGTGCCAACAGACTAAAAGTAACTGCGATCGCATAACCTATTAGCTTTGAACCTTCAATCTGAATCTTCTCCTTTAACGCTTGCATAATCAATGTATCAAATATAATAATTTATTATTTGGTCACTGGTCACTGGTCACTGATATACGACATCATCTGCTTCACAAATTCTGTCAGATCGTCCAAATTACTAGTTTTGACAAAGTATGCACAGCCTCCTAAAGCAGTAACCCGATCCATTTCTTCAGGTTCTTCAGAACTACTCATTACCAAAACAGGGAGATCTTTATAATTCAATTGCTGCTTAACCCATGCCAATAACTCTAACCCGTTCATTCTTGGCATTTTCACGTTTGTAATGAGTAGAACTGGTTCGGGGTAACGTTCTCGGTCTGCATACTGACCTTCTCCTAACAAATAGCTCACGGCTTCTTCCCCGTTACTGACCACATGAAGAGAGACAGATACACCAGCTTTACGGATAGTGCGTTGTAAAAAAATTAAGTCGTTCTCATTGTCCTCTGCTAGTAAAACAGGGTATTGTTCGCAATTATTCATCAATCAAATGGTTCTTTATAGTCTATCTCTGACTTTAATATTATTTAGTCTAGGTAGTAAAATGACCCAAGACTTAATTGTCTTTTCCTGCATCTTATTCAAAAAGTAAGCAAATTTAATGTTAAATTTGTATGTATACATCAATACTTTGATTGCGCTCAGACCCACGACTTCTCGAAGATGTCGGGGAGCTTGCAGTTGTTTGGCGATCGCTTTGATAAACTCAATCCAAAATCATATAACTTGCCAATCATCGGTGGACAACCAAACTAACAATTCGCTCTGTTTAAGTCATAGTTATTATCTTTATGGATAGTATAGCATTTCCCACTTCCATATAGTGCAGGAAGAAAGAACTAACCGCAGCCTGTAGCTGATGGACGTAGATAAATCTGTATCTTAGCCGACTAGGAATCACTACAAACCTTAATCATCTCAGTAAATATATCTTTCTTCAAATATGATGCGCCTAAGCTCATCATTTTTTCTTTTAAGAAGCCAGCGAGTATGCCACTTTTCAGGCGGCTTTCTTCCATATTTTTTCGGGATTAAAATATTTCGATAAAAGTAAATACTGTAACCATCAGGAAATTGTATTGCTGGCTTTTGCTCTGCATGAATTCGATGTTCGTCATTAAAGGAAATATAAGGATGACTAACAACTAAACAACACTTTCTAAGAGGTAAGAGCCAACCACAATTTTTAACTAGTAATTGATAAGCTAACCATTTTTCTTGATTATAAGGACAAGAGAGAACAGAAAAACAAAAATCTAAATAACTTCCTATAGCCAGCCAAATTTCTGTTTTAATAAATTTTGAGAAGATGTAATAAGAATCTGATTTAATATGATTTTTGAGTTGATTGTAATATTGAAATAGCACTTTGTCTTCTAAAGTAAACCTAATAAGTCGAAGCGGTAGAAACCATGAATGCTCAAATAACTCTTTTCGGAGCTTATTATATAAATGTACTCCGGGAGAATTTATACTTTGAGTCCACCATTCTCCTATAATCGTGCGATCGCATTGATTTTTTAAATCTTCAAAAATTTGGACTTGTAGTTGTATGAGGATTTCATCAACAACATTTCCTTCTATAAGTAATTCACCTAAAGTTTTTAAAGCTTCGCCCGGACTATGGCAATAAATGACTTCTGGCATTTGTTCTCCAATGACTTTGTAAGCAGTTTTCACCGCTTCAGATACTTTCGGCTCGGCAAGCGGCAAAGTTGAAAAAGAAATTTGACACCATTTTTCCCGATACAAAGAAATACAAGCCTCTATCAAATCATCTGAATTATTTAAAAAAATGTTAGATATGCTCATAGTTGCTCCCACTTCTCCCGACTGATTCGGGCTTGTTCCAGGACTGTACCCAGCAATCCTTTACTAATATCACCTTGATGTGGGTTTGGAATACGTACCCGCAACGCTCCTTTGGACATGAACTGGTGTTTCTTGCCAGAGAACGGGCCATCAAAATCTAGTTCTCGCAAATACGCAATCAAGTCGCGGCGCTTGATGGGACCAAACGGGGGCATTAGGCGGCCTCGTCCTTCTTGAAAGAAAGGTCAATCCCGTCTATGACTGGCAGTGAATGACCCATTTGTAACCCCAAAATTATCCATTCCTCTAGCACTTCAAGTAGTTCATCCCGACAAGCTTCTAAGGTATCGGAAGAAGCCCATACACCTTGGCACTCTGGGATTTTCCCAATATAAGTGCTATCTTCCTTAAGGATTTCGTACTTGGCTCGGTGCATTGCAGCTTTGATGTATTCGCTAAGCATTGGGTGGGGAAATTTTAGCGTGAATTGATGTCATGATAGCCGCTTTAGCGGAGTTTGAAAACGTTGTTAAGCGAATTCACGGAGTACTGCTCCAAAGCAGTGAGTGGCAATTATTCCTCAGTTAAAAAGTGGGGTTTGAGACTTGCTTTGATACTGCATTAAGACTTGATTCATCGTAAGGTTTTACCTCATTTTGCTGGACTGCAAACCAAGCAATTGTTGTACCATCTTCGCGGGAAAACTCAACTTCGTAAGCTTCATCACCATATACTTCTAGGATAATCCCGATTGCTCCAGTCTTGACCCCTCTATCCTGATAGCGATTTGTAACAAGCTGAATAACTGAATATTGCTCCAATAACATTATGAATTCCTTCCCAACATTATGATTAGCGTGCAAATCCAGAAAATGGAGTTGCTAACTTTAGTGTACCATCTGTGCCCAGAATCCATCCGGTTAAAAGTCGTTTACCTCGAACCTCAACGACTATGGTAAACCGCTGTCCATATCGATCCTTCTCCCCAACAATATAATCCTTTTGGTTGAATTTTGCTTGAGCTTGACTGATATAAGTTGATAAAAGTTCTTGTGCATCTTCATTACTATTAGGACGAAAACCTAAAGTACCAATAAATATTTTGTCCTTACCAGTTTTATGATTAGGTACTAAAACATAGTCCGTAAACTTTCGGGTGTCGCCAGTAACCTGTGTGACTTCCCACTCAGTAACTTTTTCTTCATTATCTGTTTCACCTTCTGGAGTGCTCATGACGCATGAAAGGTTAATCTAAGCCTGTATATAATACCAAGTAAGTCATCACAATTAAAGTTAACTTGTCAGTCCCCGTCATTGATAAGCGTGTCATTTTTCATTGGTAAGGGTTTTAGGCTTATAAACATTTTGTTTGTAAACTCTTGGTAATTCCGTTTGTAGTTGCGATGCATACGCTGTTCGCGTAGCTTGGCCTCAGCCATAGCGCAACTACAAACCAATTTTAATTAGTAACTGGTGCAGGTTGTACTAAATTAAGTACATCGCGGGATGTCAAAAGCCGATCGCTTTCCTGTGGAGTTTCTTGCTTGTTTTGTTTCTCTTCTTGTAAAAAGATTTGCCACTCACTTTCTATATTTGTCTTGCGAAAAGTCGTGTCAACAAACTCTTCTACAATGGCATAAGCTGCTTGATTTGGTTCGCTTAACAACTGTTTCAAAGTATTTTCACACTTACTTAGAGTTTCAGCGTAAGCGATCTTGAGATTTAAAAGTACTTGTTCGGCTGAAGTCGATCCTGTTAACTTGAGTGTTGCAGGTTCATTTGGAGTCAGCCCATCAAGAGATTTACGAAGGCGATGCTGTATAAATCCTCGGTAAGAAAGCTGATATTCAGCGAGTGTTTTGAATCCGTATTTTAGCTGGCTTGGTGTCCCCGGAACCAGTTCATCCGGTATTTGCGTCGCAATGGTATGAAGAAATTCTACTCCTGGTTCTTGTGCCAAGCTTCCCAAATGCCCTTTGTCAATAAGTACTTTTGCTACTTGCGATTTGACTTTGTTAAGCGATCGCTTTAACCCTTCATCTAATAATAAAAGGTGTTGTAACAAACGAGCGCGTATCTCATGTAAATACTTTTCATAAACCGCACAGTAGTTTTTTTCCAGACTATACCGATGTTCTATTTCTTGAATTGAAGGAATTCCTGTGTCGCTTCGACACGCTTGTAAAACAGTCTCAATTTGCTTTTTGAATTCTAAATCAACAGATTCTCGGTTTTTTCGCAGTTCTTGAAGCAGCTTCTCAAGACCATTTGTTGAATCCCGCACAACCTCTTGAAACGTTATCTCAAATAATGCAAATCCCTGATTGTCTTGAGTTGCTAAATCTAGAGCTTTTCCCACTTTATCTAACTCGACATCAACTTTGCCTTGCACTATAGCTAATTTTTCCTGGATCGACAAGATATCTTTGTAACCTAAATCAAGATTTTTTTCCTCCAGATAATTAAGAAAACGTTCTAAAAGTTTGTAGCTTTCTTGACTATTTGCACAGTTAGCTATGCTGTAGTCAGCAAAATTTATACTTTTAACTGTCATGTCCAACGCTAAATCTTGGCAAATTTTTGAATTATCTCGATAGGGGGAATGAGCTTCTGTACGATTGAGTACCATAAAAGATGAAACATGAGATGGCAATTCAGCTATTACGGTACGTACTTTTTCATATAAATTAATGTCTACCTCTTGCCATCTATCCCCCATTGACTTTGGCATTCTTACAAATAAAATAGCATCGACATCTTGTACTAGTTTTTTAATAAGAGAAAGCTCATCGCAAATACCTGTATTGCCTATACCGGGTATATCCACAAAGACGATTTGTCCAACATCGGTGTTAGGAAATTTACAAACAATTTTTGCTTCTCTAACAGCTAAGTAGTTAAAAAAGCTCTGCTGTCCGTAAGTTGTTTCTTGTGCAATATATTCTGGAATTTCACTTTTAGAAATACGGCGAGGAGAAGGTTGTCCTATGAGATGACGATATTTTTCTATATTGATATGATACCTTACCAAGCGCAAATACATAGTTTCTTGGTTTGTTTCTGAGGAAAAAACACTTGGTAACAAAGGTAAGGTTTTTGCTGCAAATTCGTCTATTGTCTTGGGTTTTAACCCTAGTGACAACTTTTCATAATAGGGATAAATAACTTCTGCTAGAAATGAGTCTTCGGAATGAAACCACACCTCTGCATAAGTGTCCTCAAAAAAATTATTATGAATATGACAATAAACTCCCGTGCAACACTGTCTGTGTCCATCTGGAATTTCAGCACCTGTTAATCCAGTTAAACTTTGTAATAATCGACTCTTTCCTTGTTTCGGTCGTCCAACAACTCCTATTTTTATCGTTTTTCGACACAAATGTTCTTTAATTTTATGCAATTTTACTAATTCATTTCCAAGATTTTGTCGTATTTCTACTAAATTAATTTCTGGTAAATCTTTAACGGTTTTTGAAATATTTGGTAAGGTTAACAACTGTCTTCGATTTTCTTCAAGACTTTGTATCGCCGATTCCAAAGATTTAAAATTTGTCTCTATATTTGTGATTTTTGCAGCTAGGGAATGGCGTTTGTCAAAAATGCTGGTTATGCTCCCAGTCTTAATTGTGTTCATTTGTCATTGGTCGTTTGTCATCGGTTATTGGTCGGACTTTCAGCTATTTTTATATGCTCCCTTTCCGCTCTA
Organism: Scytonema hankhaensis NUACC26; assembly: GCF_045865695.1. NCBI lineage: Bacteria > Bacillati > Cyanobacteriota > Cyanophyceae > Nostocales > Scytonemataceae > Scytonema > Scytonema hankhaensis. The sequence continues at coordinate 22,958 of NZ_BAACAP010000161.1, read as the reverse complement.
AAATTCCACTCCAGCATGTAGGGTGGGCAATGCCCACCAATACCAAGTGGTGGGCATTCATTGCCCACCCTACTCCCATAGATAATCTTCTAGCGGGAAGGGAGTAATTTCTTGTTACCCCCCTTTATAAGGGGGGATTAAGGGGGGTAAATCTAACTTGTATTGTTGAATAAATGCAGCCCTAAATTTTTCTTTAAAGAAAGATTAATTGTAGATTATTAATAATCTACATATTCTATAATACTCCCGACTTCTTTAAGAAATCGGGAATCTTTCTAATATTATCTTCTAGCTCCGACTGAAAGTTCTTCAGGGGGAGTATTGGGTGGTTGTATGGGTGGCTGAGGTACGGTAACAACGACATCAGCACCATTAACAATTGTTCCTAATAGTGGCAACTCCGATTCTGTTAATTGGTCAATAGCTTCAGTGAGCATATTTTCCTGTGTATAGTTGGGTCGTGCGACAAGCACTATGCCATCACTGTAAGGTTGAATTAACAGAGCATCGTTCGATAAGCTCATAGAATGAGTGTCTAGTATGACAAAATCGAATCGTTCGCGAACATCTTCCATCAACCTTCTGAATTCACTAGATTCTAGAACTGCGGCGGCTTGACGCACGGGTCCCGGACTGGGCAGAATATATAAATTTTCTACATCAGGTACTAAGCGGATACATTCGCTTAAACTAGCGTAATATCGTAATGGATCGATAATGGCGTTGGGATCGGGATTGACTTTCAACGATGATGCATGAGAGGGCGATCGCAAATCGGTTTCCATAATCAAAGTGCGTTTTCCAGCTAGGGCGGAAGCAACTCCAAGGTTATAAGCGCTTGCAGTCTTACCTTCACCACTGCTAGTGCTTGCGATTAAGACGACTTTTAAGTTCCTCCCACCAAGTCGGCGTAAATTACTGCGGAACTTCTCATAAAATTCCAGGTAGGGGGACTCTGGATGTATGATGACTGGCAATGCGCCAGGAGGTAAATCGTCTACTGGTATTAAAGGCAACTCGCCCAAAAGAGGAACTTCGCGTTGTTTGAGGGTATCGCGGATATCCTCCTTGGTTTTGAAAGTACCTTCGAGTGCTCCTAACAAAAATATGACTCCACCACCAACGACTAGTCCTAGTAAACTACCTATACCTAAAGTAATAGCTGCATTCTTGGGTGGTGTCACAACACGAAGCGCTACAGCTTGTCTAGCAACACCAAGACTACTAACCGTTTCTGCTTCTGCTGTTTTGGCGTCGGTTAACTTTACCTGCATTTGGTCGTACACGGCTTTTTTCAGCGTGACTTCCTGTTCTAAACGCGATCGCTCCAATTGCTTGTTTGGTATTAAAGCATACTCTCGTCGCAATCTAATCTCATCCTGTCCAAGGTCTGTTAGTTGCTGTCGCAGTGTTTCGCTTTGGGTTTGCAAAGCCACCATTTGATTTGCCAGGTTTTGCCTTGCGGGATCTAGGTTGCTTCGCGATCGAATGGCTACCGTTCCTTGTAAAGGTGTCGCACCATCAGAACCTCCTACCACTTCTCCACCACGTTGGCGTAATAGGCTCTCGTAAGCTTCTTTCTGACGCCGCAACTGAACCATTGTTGGGTGATCGGGTCGAAGATCTTTTCTGAAAACTTCTATTTGAGATTCCGTTTGATAGATTTGCGCTCGCAAGTTGGCGATAATTGGGTCGGCGCTCAAAGCAGAAGAGACGTATGCTTGATTGACATTTAAACCCAACTTTTCTTGGATGCTCTGAATTTGAGCGTCAATTCCTGACATGGTGAGTTGAATTTGCCTTTGTTGAATTTGACTGCTCGTAATCGCATTGAGCAAACTGCCATTTTCCGCAGCCAATATTGCTGGTCTTTCCCGGCGATCGTAAAGTTCCAATTTGCGCTCGGCGATTTGTAAATCTCTTTTAGCAGCTGGTACGCGCTCGTTGACTTTTGTAATAACCGAATTTAATCGTCTTGTATTGATATCAGCACTTAAACGAATCATTGCCTCCATCAATTCTGCTAAAACGTCCCTTGCGCGTTGGCGATCGCTATCCCTGTATCTTAATTCAATTGTTGTTGGTTGTGGATCTGCTGCTTCCTTTGGCTTTTCTGGCATTTTTATGCTAACACCTGCTCCAATTCTCTTGGGGCTGATATTTAATTTTGTCGCTACAGATTGAACAATCTGATCTGATAGTAAAATTTCCTGACTAAGTTCTTGCCCTTGCAGGTTAATTTCAGTACCCGTTGCCGAAAACGAAACTGGTGGACGTGCGTAAGTTAAAGCACCATTTGCTACATAGGTAGGTGCTGGTTCTGGTTGCAAAGCTACCACCGTTGAACCCGCTACAACTAAACCAAAACTAGCAAGACCAATCCACTTATACTTATCAAAGGCAATCAGGTAGCGTTTAACAATCGGTGGAGTCATAGGAGATTGGGGATTGGGGATTGGGGATTGGGGATTAGGGATTGGGGATTAGGGATTAGGGATTGGGGATTAGGGATTAGGGACTGGGAATTAGGTAGTAACTATGTAACCTAATTATAGTCACTGGTCACTGGTCACTTGTCAGGTGGTCACTGGTCACTTGTCAGGTGGTCACTGGTCACTGGTCACTGGTCACTGGTTAGTCACGACCAAAGTCATCAAAGAAATCGAGGAAAGCATTTATACTGATAAAAGGACGGGTAATGAGACTGATGGCATTCGTAATTTTACCTATCAAGTTCCGACCAATTACAATGACATCGTTATCTTGAAGTGGCACATTCTGAGATGAGTCGCCTGACAGTGCTTTTCTGGCATTGAGGGTTTGAGCAATCGCTCTACCTCGTTCTGGATCGAAACGAAACAGCTTGATTCCCTTGAGGTTAGCCGTATCAAGATTAACCCCTGCCAAGGCATCTAGAAAATTGCTACCATTAGGTAGCGGTATTGTGACAACCCCTCCAGAGGCATAATTTAACACCCTAACTCTAATTTGCGGTACAGCTAAAGTTGAGCGAGATACCAGATTGCGATCGTAACCATCATCTGAAGCAATTTCCCGACGAGGAATCACGATCGCATCCCCATCTTGCAAGCGTAAATTTGGAACAGACCCCCCATTCTGCAAAGGAGTGTATAGGTCAACATTTTGTGTAGCGACAGAACCATCCACAAAGCGTCTACGTATTTGTACTTGTCGCAGATCTGCCGTCATAGAGGAACCACCAGCTACGATTAAAGCATCTCCAACACGAGGTAATCCAGAAGCGATGGAATAAATTCCCGGTCGAGTCACTTCTCCACTAATTGTGATTTGAACTGGTCGCTGTGCTGCTAAAGATACCGACACAACTGGATCGACATAAATGCGGCTTAAACTCAGACGAATTTTTTCTTGAGCTTCGTCCAAAGTTAAACCTTGTAAAGATATTGTTCCCACTTGCGGCACGATAATATTGCCTTCTGGGTTTACTTGAGCCGCAAAACTTAACTCCGGACGTTGTACTGTCAGAGCTAATGTGACGATAGGATCGACAACGAAACGATTTAAACCGACACGGATTTTTTCTTGGGCTTGTTCCAAAGTCAAGCCTTTAAGAGAAACAGTCCCCAACAAAGGAACTACAATATTTCCTTCAGGATTGATAAGAGCTTGAAAGCTTAGATCTGGAAAGCGTTGAACTGAAACAGTAATGCCATCTCCCGGTCCCAATCGATATTTACCAGAAGGGCGCTGAACTAAGATATTGAGACCATCTCCTGGTCCCAAAAGGTAGCGGGTAAATTGAGGTGATATACCTTCGCCGAGAGATGGATCGACCTCTGGACCGGAGGGAGGTGTAGGAGGTTCAATTTGTCTTGGTTGTTCTAAGATATTTGTTGGAGGCGTAGTAGATGATCCTGGTGGTAATTCTTGAGTTGGGACATTTTGAGCAGAAACAGGTTGAGCAGTCACTGCTATTAAATAAACGCCAACATGAAGACCTATAAAAGATAGGGCGCTAAATGTACGCATAGGATAACCAGGAACGGTAAAAATTAATGTGAGCGCTGATGAATATTTATTTTACTTCCATCAAGACGCAATCCCCTTTCTCAATAAAAAATTATCGTGAAAACTTTTTAATTGTACTGACTCACTTACTTGGACTTTTGATTTTTAACTTTTGCAGCATTAAAAGGTCCCGATACCAAAGTACTTTGGACTGATTGACCGATTGACTTAACCTCATTCCAAGTTTTTTCGACTTGTCCCAAAGGTTCCATAGGAAGGAGAATACAAACTGCTACCCACTGAGCGCGATGCTTGTTCCACTGAGCTGATAAATCGGCTAAGAACCAACTTATCTGGGATGCACTTCCACCAGTAGGCCAAGCATACCACTGTAAAACTGCAAAACTTTGTTTGTTTGCCGTTGCACGAAAAAAGTTAGCTTGTACTTTAATTTCGGTATTTGAAGAACCCGATGTTTGAGGTTGCTTAACAGTAAACTCAGCAGCGCGATTTTGAGCAATTTGCCATTGCCACAGACTATCAATTTCCGTCCATTCTACTTGAGGTTGATCTCTAGGTCCATTTTGTGGTAGCAATAGCACGATCGCATTAGTCTGCTGACCTTCTTTTTGAATGAGTTGGTACGACCACTTGTGCGAGCCAATTTCTTGCTCTCGTTGTTCTACAGTTTTCCAGCCAGGAATAGATATTCCCTTTTGGCGTATCTGCTTCAATTGTTTGAGATTCACTATTTTTGGTGGTTCGCGCCATTCCCAACGACCTTTGAGATAACTTGGAATAGCTCCTACAGCCAACAGTACTAGCAGCAGTATTAGCACTACTACCTGGGGAAACTGTTTTTCCTTAATAAACTTGGAAACGGAAGTCATTTTGGTTGGGGATTAGGGATTGGGGATTGGGGATTGGGGGTTGGGGGTTGGGGATTGGGGATAATACTCAGAGCCCCGACTTAGGATACTGTTGGCGAATGATTGAGAAGTCGGGGCTCTCGCAGTCCCGAGTCCCTATTCCCCAGTCCCCAGTCCCTCCTCTGTTGGAACTTCATGAAAATATTGGTCGAGCCAATTTAACGTGGGTACTAATGCTAGTAACATCAAAGCAGAGTAAAGGTCTCCACCCCAACTGTCATGTAACCAATGAAAAGCACCTTCTTGTCCGGTACCGTGAAAGAAAGTCAGTAATGTATTGCGAATAATATTAGCACTGATACTGATAACGACGGCTGTAGACAAAAACCAAATTGTTGTACGCCGTGAAGATAAAGCGCCAGTCCAGTAAAGCAGCATTAAGCCGACATAGAGAGTGGTGAACAACATTTTTAATCCCGCGCAGTAAGGCGCAACCTCTACAATTCTTCCTCCTGTGTATATATTAATACCATCAACAGTTACTGGTAAGCCAAACTGACTCAATATAAAACCAGCAGTACCCGCGATGAAACTTTGAAGAGGTAAGGTATAAGGAGCCACAAGGTAGGGGATTGCTGTTGGTGTTGCTAAAAACACTAGCAATAGAGCAAAGCCCTGTAGTTTAAAACCAGGAACTCCTTTTAACCACAAGCATATTCCTGCTAATATCATCGGGAATGATAAATTCACCCATTCGCTAACACCGCTCAGATAAAAAGTGGCTCCCACTACAAGTAAAAAAGCTCCTACAGGATGGGAGACATTGGGAAGTCGCTGCCATCTCGCTCGGTTTTTCCAAGCTAAGTAAGCAGCAAATGGGATACCAATGATACCATGGCTAAAATATTCGTGCTCTGTACTAATATTTTTTTTTATCCAACCTTCCCACCAATGCAGCAACACAGGAGCGTAAAGCAATACTAGGATAACCAGTATTGCTAGGATTATCAATTGTGAGGAATTTGTGTTTTTTAACTGACGTTGAATTTGCATTTTTCTTCTAGCAATTTATATTTGCTAATTGCTAATGGCTAATTGCTAATTGTCAACTAACCACTAACAAAGTTCTGATACAACTTCTTTAACTTGAGTGCTACTTAAACCAGGATACATGGGTAAGGACAATATTTGCGCTGACAGCATTTCAGCTTTGGGAAAATCTCCAACTTCATAACCTAAATACCGAAAGGCTGGTTGAAGATGGCAGGGAATTGGGTAATGAATTCCCGTTTGGATTCCTGCTATGGCTAATTTGTCCTGAATTTGTTGCCGTTTCATAGAACAAGAACTATCAACTTTGATAACGTAAAGATGATAAATGTGTCCTTCCCCACTTTCATTTTGTATGGGAATAATGCCACTTGAGACTAAAGGAGCTATGTCGGCGTCGTATTGCTGTGCTGCATTCCACCGCTGACGATTCCATTCTGTTAAACATGGTAGCTTTTGCAGCAGTACAGCTGCTTGCATCGTGTCTAAACGGCTATTTGTACCTGGTTCAACGTGAACGTATTTTTGCGCTGCACCGTAATTCCGCAAGCAAACCATTTTCTTCGCAACATCTGGATCTTTTGTCAAGAGCATACCTCCGTCTCCAAATGCCCCTAAGTTTTTGCTTGGATAGAAGCTAAAAGCTGCTGCTATCCCCACAGAACCTGCTCGGTATCCTTCTCTTGTTGCTAAATGTGCTTGTGCTGCATCTTCAAAAATAAGTAATTTATATGTCTCAGCAAAGTCTAATAACTGCCGTGGCGATACCATCTGACCGTAGAGATGTACGGGTATAATGGCTTTAGTGTTAGGCGTGACGACTCGCGCTGCTGAGTCTAAATCAATTAATGCTGTTTGTGGATCGCAATCTGCAAAAACTGGTTTTGCTCCTGCACGCAACACCCCAATTAATGTAGCGACAAAGGTGTTGGCTGGTACAATCACTTCATCTCCAAAACCAATGTTACAGGCTTGCAAGCCAAGAGCGATCGCATCCGTTCCCGAAGCCACTCCAACACCATATTCCGAACCTGATGCTGTAGCAAATGCTACTTCAAAGTCTTTCAGCGCCTGTCCCAATACAAAATCCCCTCTTGCGATGACAGATTGGATTGCCTGTTCTAATTGAGATTGAATTGCTTGGTGTTGTATACTGAGGTCTACAAATGGAACTTTAACAGTCACGTTATTCATTGTTGGGTCAATTCTCACAAATTAAAATTTTGAAATATGGCTTTTAAGGTCACTTACCTGGTTGATAAACTTAAACTGCGTTGACAGGTTGCGATCGTAGAACCACGAATTCTATTCTTGAGGGCTGTTTTGTCATTGGACTTCTCGAACATTCTCTTAAACATCTGTTATATTCTTGACTGAATGCTAAAGTTTAAAACACTCGACTTTGTAAAGGGAATGTATTTTTTTTATAAGTTTTTGACGGATCTTCTTTATTAATAAACTTTGTATCTAGTAATTTAAAAGACTGCCTTTCACAACTCAGCTTTTGTGTATAGCAACAAGAAATCAGTAACCATTCACTGGTCACTGGTCACTGATTGAGCACAACCTTATCATACCCAAGTCAAATCTGAAACTAACGCTATCTGTCTAAAATTGGGAATTGGGAATTGGGCATGGGGAATTGAATTGCTTTTCGCGATACCCGTTGCCCACTATTACCTGTCCGTATACTGAAATATTTCGTGTATCATTAACAAAACATCAAGTCGGATAGCCTTTGTATCGCTAAAAACCTGTACGGAAAAAAAAATTACTCTCCGATCTGTTTATCCGCCACAAAATTAGGGAATCTTAGGAATAGCAAATAACCAGACTTCTTGGTTAAGTAAATTACAGTACCCTCCCTATTATCAAGGTAACGGTGGCAATGGTAGAGCCTGAAAACAAACTATTTACTCTCAAAGATGGTTGGGCTTCTCAAGAGACGAGAGAACAACAACGCCTCAAAGCTTTAACGGATTTAGGTTTGCGTCAACCAGAGACTATTCCAGTTTTTGAAGAAGCCACTCAAACAGCTGCTCACTTTCTGGAAGCACAAATTTGTGTTTTGGGATTTGTGGATCGCGATCGCCACTGGTTTAAATCAGCTGTAGGCTTATCTAGACTTGGGCTAATGAACCAACTGGCGCAAACCCGTCAACTTCCACGTCGGGAATCTTTTTGCACGAAGGTTGTGGAAAGCTTGCAAATTGTTGCGATCGATGATACTCATCTTCTAACAAGTGCAGAGCGTTCCACTTATAGTAAGTTGTTGCAAGATTACGGTATTCGTGCCTATTTAGGAGCACCCTTGTTTGATGCTTCGGGGTCTTGCTTAGGTGCTTTGGCAGTCATGGATTTAGTCCCACGTAAATTTACTACCAGAGACGTTGAATTTTTACAAATCATAGCTCGTTGGAGCATGAGTGAATTTGAACGCAATAGACTGCTACAAGCTAGCTCAAATAGCAGTATTTCCATGAATGTTTCTAGTTGGTCGTTCAATAGCTCTAATACTAATGAAATTCGGCTCAATCCAACTGTTTTTCAAAAAGAATCAATTCCAGTTCCTACCAATCAGCTGAAATTATCACTGTTAGCACAATTGACTCAAGAGTTGCGTACTCCCTTGACATCTGTACTAGGTATGGCGGGTGTTTTAGGACGCGAGATTTACGGTCCTTTGACAACCAAACAGAGAGAGTATTTGGAAATCATTCAACACAGCGGTCGATATTTACTGTCCTTAGTGAATGAAATTTCTGAACTAGGAACAATAGATGAAAACCCATTAACACTTAATTTAGCTCCTGTCGATATTGAAATGCTCTGTCAACAGGCTATTAACACCTTAGAAGAAGCAGCTAACAGACGCGAACAAGATATTCGCTTATCCATAGAACCAGGGCGTAGTCGCATCTTACCTCTAGATAAAGATAAAGTACGGCAAATTTTATATCATCTGGTTTTTAATGTAATTCAAATTTCTGCTACAGGAAGTGTTGTTCGCATTCATGTTGCCTATAAGGACAATTTAGTTAATATCACAGTTTGGGTCTCACATCCTTGGCTTGGTGACGGTATCACAGACGTAGAGCCTTACTTCCGTCTTAAGAGTTTAGCGCCTATGCTGGAGTTTACAGCGAGTCCTTCTACTTATAGCAATGGCAATGGTTATTCTGAGTTAACTGAAGATACCAACGATTTATCTGTAATAACGGAAGAACCAACGGAGTTAAATCCTCCTGTTTTAGATGTTTTTGCGATTGTCTCTGACCTAAATTCTACTAAATCATCGGGACACATATCCCGTGAGAGCTTGGGTTTAGAACTTAGTTGTCGTTTAGCGCACCTACATGGCGGACAAATTTCTGTTCAAGGCTCATCAGAATCAGGATACCGCTATGTGCTAAGTTTACCGTTGATGAGTTCAAGCTCAGTAGAATCTTCAAGCGAGTTTTAATTTGGGGAGTGCAAAGTGACTGTGCTAGATTAGCATTGCAAATTGTCCAGATTATTGAGTATTTGGCTGACATATATATAATTAGTTGACAATTTGCTATCTGCGTCATGAACTTTTAGAATCAGGAACGATCGCGATATGCGAAGCGTAACGGTTAAAGCCGAATCGTCAAAGTTATGCGCGGGCGTGCTATCTATTCACAGTATTGTATATGAATTTAATTTGGCAACAATTCACTTTATCTTACTTACCGTTGAAGGAATACCTTAGTACCAGTTACCTGCACCGTTCTGTTGTAGGGTTACTACACTCCTGGCGGCAAAGTAGTATTCTCTTGCAATGGGGAGAAACAATAGCAACAGCCTTGCTCAGCTTGATATATGGGCTTGCCCCTTTTGTGGCAAATGACCTACTGGGGATAATATTGGTTGCTTGTGGAGGATTTTGGCTCCTGCTAACCGTATCTGACGAAACAACCTCACCCAATACTCCTGGTATAACTCCCATTCACCTGCCGATATTGCTTTATGGAGGGGTTGCTGTTATCGCTACAGCATTATCACCCGTTAAGCAAGCAGCATTGACCGATTTAAGGAATTTTACGCTTTATTTGCTACTGTTTGTTCTTTGTACGCGAGTGCTGAAGTTTCCTCGCTTTCGTTCGTGGTTAATTTGCCTGTATTTACACGTATCACTTATTGTAAGCGTATACGGAATGAGACAGTGGTTTTTTGGAGCACCAGCGCTGGCTACCTGGGTCGATCCAATGTCTCCTTTGTCAAAAACAACAAGAGTCTACAGTTATCTTGGCAATCCCAATTTATTAGCTGGGTATCTCTTGCCTGCTGTCGCTTTAAGTGCAGTTGCTATTTTTACATGGCGAAGTTGGTTGACGAAGGCATTAGCATTCACAATGCTGATTGTGAATGGTGCTTGTTTGATTCTGACTTTTAGCCGTGGCGGCTGGATTGGATTGGTTGCTTCTGTTCTGGCTTTACTGGGATTACTTTACTTTTGGTTCAGCGTACATATGCCACCTTTCTGGCGCAAATGGTCTTTGTGGTTAATATTGGGTAGTTTAACAGGCGTATTATTACTGGCAATTCTGTTTGTCGAACCTGTACGAGAACGATTTTTCAGTATTTTTGCAGATAGAAGTGATAGTAGTAATAATTTTCGGAGAAATGTTTGGACTGCTGTTTTTGAGATGATAAAGGATTACCCTCTAACTGGAATTGGTCCCGGTCACAACTCTTTCAATAAAATTTATCCTCTTTATCAGCTTCCCCGTTACACCGCCTTAAGTGCTTATTCTATTTTCTTAGAGATAGCTGTGGAAACTGGATTGATTGGTTTAGCCAGTTTCTTGTGGCTGCTCGTTATCACTTTTAATACAGGTATTCTACAACTACAGCGTTTGCGAGAGTCAAACAGTGTGGACGGCTTCTGGATTATTGGTGCGATCGCTGCCATAATAGGAACGCTTGCTCATAACACAGTTGATACCGTTTGGTTCCGTCCTGAAGTCAATACAGTGTGGTGGTTAATGGTCGCTTTGATTGCTAGCTACTACAAACCCCTTCGGAAACCAGTGAGCAGTGACCAGCGACCAGTGACCAGCGACCAGTGACCAGCGACCAGCGACCAGCGATCGCAATTAAATAAGCCTTAGAGTGTTCTGATTCTAAGGCTTGCCTTCTAGTCGATCGTCGTAATTGAACGCACCGCCAACCAAATCTTACGATTATGGTTGAGGATTCTTGCGCGTCAGAAACCAAAGATTTCTAAGCGTTCCCAGGTATACTGGCGTCCTCAGCTAGTCGTAGAAACTTTTGTCTACGGAAACCCCAGAAAAACAGCAATCGTGAATAACATAATTGCTTGAGTACTATTGGTCGTGCCTCCACGAGATTCGTTTTGCCGTACCAATATTATTCTACTACAATGTTGCTTCTTTGTTTTACACTGGCTCTCCCTAACCCCACCCAATTGGGGACATCTTTTTAATACTTTTAGGTAGGGACTGCGGGAGAGCATTTTTTTGTTCAATTCTTTGCTCCTACAGTTGCTAGCAGCAACATCTTACCAAATTGAAAAAAGAATAGACAGATAGTGAGTTGAGATTAAGTCAAAGTACCACTTCCTCAATTCAAAATCCAAAATCTAAAATCCAAAATGGTATAAGATTATTCTCTGTAAGTGGAGCTACCAACTGTTGCATTAGGGTCGCGATAGCGAGCTTCTTCGCGGCGTTTGCCCGCTAAACCACCTAAACCTAAAAGTCCAAGTAAACCTAACCAACCCCAATTAAAATCATTATCACCACGGTAAGTTGTCGTGTCAGTTGTGGTGTTACCAGTGGTAGTGCCAGTATCGGTTCTATTAGTTTGAGCAGAAGCAGGCAAAGTGAGAGGCATAACAGCCAGACTTAAACCAATAACACCAGCACCAATTGCTGTAGTCAATTTATTTTTCATAATTGTGTTCCAAATTCCTTCCGCGTTCGATTACAAATTTATCCAGTTTCCTTCCAAACAAAATCATTCCATGGCAGTAAAATAAATTGTGTTGAGACTAACCTGAAGATATACAAACTTTTAAACATAGGAATCATAAATGATTTGTAAAAAATTATAAGGATTTTAGGATAGGCAATGTCCATCACATAATACTTTTGGTTGGCGTTACCTACCCTACTAATAAGCGCTAATTCTAGAGATAGAGTCTAAAAGCGTCGTCATTTTACTTAACATTTTGCCTATCTATAGGAATCATAAATCATTTATGATTCCTATAACTTTCTTTTTGAATACTGAGTATTACCTCCAAGAGTTTCCAAAGATCGTCTTAGTATAAAGATTAATTAACAAGACAAACTGGCAAAAACAGTGTAAAAAAGCTAAATTAGAAAGATAAAGGTAACATTTAGAGGAGCGCGTAACAAAAATTTATGTAAATTTTTCTTCTTTTTCTACTTATTCATATTAAATATTATACACATTGTACGTAAATATCATCCTCAATGAGTGAAAAAAGCGAAGGTTACAAAGTCGTTAGCGACAATCGACAAGCTCGGTATTTATACGAGATTCTGGAAACATATGAAGCTGGGATTCAGCTTACAGGAACCGAGGTAAAATCAATCCGTGCGGGTAAGGTCAATCTTCAAGACGGGTATGCTTTGCTTCGTGATGGAGAAGCATGGCTAATTAACGTTCATATTTCTCCTTACACAGCTAGCAGTCAGTATTTCAACCACGAACCCCGGCGCACGCGCAAACTCCTGTTGCGTCGTGACGAACTTCGCAAGTTGATTGGCAAAGTCGAACAGCAAGGTTTAACACTAATACCTCTTAAGATGTATCTCAAGCGCGGCTGGGTAAAAATTAGCATTGCCTTGGCAAAAGGTAAAAAAATTCACGATAAGCGTGAAGATATTAAGAAACGTCAAGATCAGCGCGAGATGCAACGAGCAATGAAGGTTTACTAGGGGATTGGCGATTGAGAATTAGGGCTTGGGGATTAGGGAACAGGCGAGAAAAACTTTCACCTCTTACTCGATCCCCAATCCCTAGTTAGGTAGAAGAACGTTTCAGAAAAATTAGATATTCTGAGCTATGTCTTGAACGCACCGCCAACCAAATCTTACGATTATGGTTGGGGAATCTTGCGCTACACAGACACGAGGACTGTGCAACGTTCCTAGGTACACTGGCGTTCTCAGCAAAGCGTAAAAACTTTTATCTACGACAGCCCTAGAAAAACCAACAATTTCTATTAGATAATCGCGGTGAAGTGGTCGTGCCTCCACGAAATTTCGTTTTGCCGTACCAAGATTATTCTAACACAATGTTGCTGCGCGTTTTATGCTGGGTTTCCCTTACCCTACCCAAAATGTAAATATTTCTAAGTATTTTTGGGTGGGAAATGCGGGAAATGATTTCCGTTCAATAATAGAGAAAATTTCCTATGGTTCCAATCAGAGACGATAATCCTACGACAATTACGCCCTACGTCACTTATGGGCTGATTGCGGCAAATATCATAGCTTTTCTTTTTGAAGCTAGTCTCCCACCCACAGAGTTAGACGGGTTTTTACATCTTGCTGCTGTGGTACCCCGAGAACTTACGGCTAGCTTTGCAGGGATTTCAGTTAATCAACCAGTACCAGAGTGGTCAACTTTGATTACTTCTCAGTTCTTACACGCAGGTCTGTTGCACCTGGGTGGTAATATGTTGTTCTTATGGATTTTTGGTAACAACGTTGAAGATAAGCTAGGTCACTTTAAATATTTATTGTTCTATTTGACCTGTGGTGTTTTAGCATCTTTGAGTCAGTGGTATTTTGCACAAAATTCCTCAATTCCTTCTTTGGGAGCAAGTGGTGCGATCGCAGGCGTTATGGGTGCTTACATTCTTCGGTTTCCCCAAGCAGAAATTCTCGGTATCATTCCCCTAGGATTTTTCTTTCCAACATTTCGCGTTCCGGCATTCTTCTTCTTAGGGTTTTGGTTTCTTCAACAAGCCATTTCCGGGGCAGCGGGTTTAGAAGCACCTACCAATGTTGACACTGGTGGTATTGCCTTCTGGGCGCACACTGGAGGCTTTCTCTTCGGTGCAGTCCTCGGTCCATTGTTGGGGTTGTTTAACGACAAACCTAAAGAAGAGTTTTGGTACAGGTAATTAGGGGATGGGCGATTGGTTCGCACTCCCCAGTCCCCAGTCCCCAGTCCCCAGTCCCCACTCCCCAGTCCCCAGTCCCCAATCCCCGAACAAGTTATATTGCAGGTAGTGGTTAATTAGGAAAAACACCTGTGTTTCCCCTTTACGACGAAAACCCAACGCGAATCACCCCATATATTACCTATGGGCTGATTGGTATGAATGTATTACTTTTTCTGCATGAAGTGAGTTTGTCAGAGACGCAACTGGAGCAGTTTCTACAGTTATATGCCGTAATTCCACGACAGTTAACTGCTAGTTTTGCTGGTGCGTCAATCAATCAACCCGTACCTGAATGGACAACTTTGTTTACGTCACAATTTTTACACGGAGGTTGGTGGCATCTCATATCTAATATGGTATTTTTATGGGTTTTTGGTAACAATATTGAAGACCGATTGGGTCATTTTAAATACCTAATTTTCTATTTAAGTTGTGGTGCTTTAGCAGCTTTGTGTCAGTGGATAGTTGGTGTAAACTCGACAATTCCTTCTTTAGGGGCAAGTGGAGCCATTTCAGGCATCTTAGGAGCTTACATTATTCGCTTTCCGCGCACGGGAGTTGTTTCGTTAATTTTCTTAGGATTTTTCATAACGACAATCAGAGTTCCTGCAATGATTTTGATAGGACTCTTTATTGTCCAAAATGTGATATCTGGTCTTGCTAGCTTGCAACCTGCTGCTATGAGTATGGAGACAGGTGGAGTTGCGTATTGGGCGCATATAGGGGGTTTTGTGTTTGGTTTGATTCTCGGTCCCTTACTCGGTTTATTTAAACGAGATTACGACTAAACTGTTTGCAGTCCTGTGGGAAGATGGTTAGTGGGTTAAATCTTGTTAACAATCTAATGTTGCATTGAAGCCATTCCATGTTCAAAATATTGAAATCCTGGCTGAATAACAGTCTCATTGCACTGCTGCTAGTCACTCTATTTTTAGGAGTAAGTACAGCTGGGTGGACACCATCTAGTAGTGCGGCGCTGCCTGCTGGTAACGCCATTACTGATGGTGGAGCGCTTTTACGGTACGCACTTCCTATAGATAACAAACCCGTGCGGGAACTGCAAGCGAGTTTAGAAGACATATCAAACCAACTGCGAGCAAATCGACGCTGGGGTGCTGTTTCTAAAGACCTTAGCAAAGCTTCGCGCATTCTTGATAAACCCGCCCAACTATTAGTCACCGTCCCAGATGAACGAAAACCTCAAGCTGAGGCTTGGATTTCTGAGTTAAAATCTGGTGTTAACACTTTACAAGAAGTGGCTAAGACAAAAGACAAAGAACAAGTCAAGGAACAAAGGGCTAAACTACTTAACTTGGTTAGTCTTTTAGAAGAATCCATGGTGAAGGAATTTCCCTTTGAAGTACCATCTGAATACAGCAATTTACCTCAGCTTAAAGGTCGTGCCACTGTAGAAATCAAAACGACTAAAGGTGACTTGACGGTTGTTGTAGATGGCTACAGCACCCCTGTAACCTCTGGAAATTTTGTTGATTTAGTACAACGAGGTTTTTATAACGGCTTAGAATTCACCCGTTCTGAAGAATCTTACGTGTTACAAACCGGAGATCCTCCAGGTAAAGATGTAGGTTTTGTTGACCCAAAAACAGGCAAATATCGTGCCATTCCTTTAGAAGTACTTGTCAAGGGAGATAAAAAGCCTACTTACGGCATCACCTTAGAAGAAGCAGGTCGTTATGTGGATTTACCTGTTCTTCCCTTCTCTGCCTTTGGTGCTTTAGCTTTGGCACGTCCCGAACGTGATGTGAATGGAGGTTCTTCACAAGTCTTCTTCTTTCTATTTGAACCAGAACTTACTCCTGCAGGACGTAACTTACTTGATGGTCGCTATGCTGTTTTTGGCTACCTTACTGAAGGAAAAGAAGTTTTGGACGAACTGAAAGCAGGTGACAAAATTGAATCTGCTAGAGTCATCCAAGGGATTGAGAATTTAGTAGAACCTGACGTTGCTTAAACATATCAGTCAGAAAAAAGCAGCCTATGTAACGAAAAGTAAAGTTCCATATTTTGCTCGTATTTTAGACTACAGTGTACACACCAATCAGATTTACCCCCCTGTCCCCCCGATGGATTGGGGGGAAATAAGAAATCAAGTTCCCTCCCCTTTTATATGTGGAGGGTTAGGGAGAGGTAAAACTATTACTAAAACCCTATTCTATTAGTTATTTCAGACTTGTGTGTACACCGTAGCTTTATCTAATAGGTTATAGCGGTTTTCATCCGAATGAGGTACAGTTTCATCCGCGTGCGTCCGCGTGAAGGGTGCGGTTCCATAACTTTTTAATGTATTGCACCCAAGTGAGAACTGCTATAATTGCAAAATTAACCAAGATTACCCGCAGCAAACACTTGTTCAACAGTAATTAGTAATTCAGGAAAAAGACGCGAAACAATTTGCTGGTTGTCAGTGAAAATGTTCTCTTCGTAAAGACCTTCTTCTAAAAACAAAACTGTAATTTTCGTAGTCAATGGATCTACAATCCAATATTCCGGTACTTCTAGTGCTGCATATTCAGACCGTTTGTAACGATAATCTCGTTTAACAGATTCTGGGCTGACCACCTCTACTATTAGCATTGGAGGCGACTGAAATACAGCCGATGTATTCTTCAATTCCTTAGCTTGCTCTTGCGTAACTACAGAAATATCAGTTAATCGAGATTTCTTTTTACCCGTTCTTACTCCAGTTTCTCTTAAACAAAGCCATGGTAGGCTTAAACGCTTAATTTCTGTCTTCAATACTGTGTCTAGAAAATCAGCAACGAGGAAATGTTTAATACTCGGTGGATTCATCAGTTCTAACCTACCATCCACCAGTTCGTAGTGAAAACCAATACCATCATCATAGGTTAAATACTCCTCAAAGGTGAGATTGATTGCTGGTATAGTTACCATACAAACAGACTCCGAAACAGTATTTTTATCCTAACTTAAAACGTGAATAGTGAATTTTCTTCGTTAGTTCGAGACATTGGCGAGCAAGGTCTTTTAAAAAGATTGCAGCGTTATTGTCCTCCAGATATTGTTGGTGATGATGCGGCTGTGCTCTCTACTGAACCGGGAAATTCTTTAGTAGTCACGACTGATGTGTTAATTGATAACGTGCATTTCAGTGATATTACGACATCGCCAGAGGATGTTGGTTGGCGTGCTGCAGCAGCCAATTTATCTGATATAGCAGCAATGGGAGCAACTCCATTAGGTATTACGGTTGGCTTGGGACTACCCGGTGAGCTTGCGGTCAGTTGGGTTGAAAGATTATACCAGGGAATGTCACAATGTTTGCAAAAATACAATACACCTATTGTTGGTGGAGATATAGTCCGATCGCCCACCACAACCATAGCAATTACTGCACTCGGTCAAGTTAACCCACTACAAACCATTCGTCGAGACAGTGCCAAAGTCGGAGATGCTATCGTCGTAACAGGAGTTCATGGCGCTTCCGCTGCTGGCTTACAATTACTCCTCCATCCAGAACAAGGAAAAAATCTGAGCCAGAGCGATCGCACAACCTTAATCAAAGCACATCAGCGACCCCAACCACGACTTGATGTCCTACCCATACTCTGGAAAATCTTAGTAACCCAATCCCCAATTGCCAATCCCGAGTCGCCAATCCCCATCTCCGGAATGGACAGCAGTGATGGGTTAGCAGATGCAGTCATTCAGATTTGCCAAAACAGTAAAGTGGGGGCTGTCGTTGAGAACGATCGAATTCCCCTACCTGAAGCATTCCATTCTTGGTTAACCAAAGAACAAGCCCTAGAATACGCCTTATATGGCGGTGAAGATTTTGAACTCGTATTGTGTATGCCTAAAGAAGTAGCAGAAAAGTTTGTACAAACACTAGGAAAAAATGCTGCAATTGTGGGAACAATTACTAATGAGTCCACAGTTATTTTACGCGATCCAGACAAAAAAAATCCCGACCGAGTTCTCACACTCAATCGGGGGTTTCAGCATTTTGGTCATTAGTCCCTAGTCCTTAGTCCTTAGCAAATGACAAGTGACTAATGACAAATGACCAAGGACAAATAACTACTTAACCCATTTTTCACCAACTAATTCTGCAAGGTCGAGTACGCGCTGACTGTAGCCCCATTCGTTATCGTACCAAGCCATAACCTTAACCAAGTCTCCGCCCATGACCATTGTTAAGCTAGCATCAACAATTGAAGATTCATCAGTACCTTGGTAGTCAGAAGATACGAGTGCTTCCTCGCTATATGCGAGAATGCCTTTTAGTGAAGTTTCAGAAGCTTCTTTCAGGGCTTGGTTAACTTCTTCAGTAATGGTAGATTTTTCAACTTGTATGACAAAATCCACCATCGAAACGTTAGGGGTAGGAACGCGAAGTGCAACACCGTTCAGCTTGCCCTTCAAATCAGGCAATACTAATGCTACAGCTTTAGCAGCACCTGTAGAGGTAGGCACAATGTTAAGAGCTGCTGCACGCGCCCGCCGGACATCTCTGTGGGAAGCATCCAACAAACGCTGGTCGCCCGTGTAGCTGTGAGTAGTAGTCATGGTACCTTTGATGATGCCGAATTTTTCGTGCAACACCTTAGCAATGGGAGCCAAACAGTTTGTAGTACAACTAGCGTTGCTGATAATATAGTGTTTTTCGTGGTCGTAGTCGTGATGGTTCACGCCTACCACAAAAGTTCCATCATCATTCTTACCTGGAGCAGTGATCAGAACCTTTTTGGCTCCTGCATTGAGATGCTTGGTTGCTCCTTCTCTAGAAGTGAATACACCTGTGGATTCAATAATGAGATCGATATCCCAGTCCTTCCAAGGCAGTTTTTCTGGGTTCCGGTCGGATACACACTTAATGGTTCTACCGTTAACGGTGATGGAGTTATCATCAGCGCTGATGTCAACACCCTTTAACTTCCCTAGCATTGTGTCATACTTCAGTAGGTGAGCGTTAGTTCTGGGGTCTGAAGTATCGTTGACAGCAACCAAGTCAATGTTGCTATTCTCTCTACCTATCCAGCAACGAGCGAAATTACGACCGATGCGCCCAAAACCATTTATTGCTACTCTAATCACAGCGACTTGCCCTCTATCGTTATATACCTTATTAAAAGCTACTATTGACCCCGATCATACAGTAAAGGGGGGAGTATTTATAACTATAAAGTGTTAGCTCCACAAAAATAAATATTTTTTTCCTACCCTTTTGCATACAAATTATGGTTAACGATGTAAGCTCTAACCGTTTCAGGCACTAAATAACGAATCGATCTACCTTCACAATACATATCGCGGATGAGACTTGACGAAAGACCCACGAACGGGATATTCAATAATTGCCAGTGTATGTTAAAAGTTTGTTTTGTCAGCTTTTGCTCCACTTGCTTGCAGATTATCTCACTTTGAGTTATAGTCTCACCACTTAGGAGTCGGGGTGCTATCAACCACTCGCAAAGCTGTGCTAATTCTTGTCCACGGTACCAGCGAGGTAAGGTTTGAAACGCATCCAAGCCAATAATCCAGTACCAGTGAGTCTCTGGGTGGTCTGCTGATAAATTTATCAGGGTGTTAATCGCAAAAGAAGAGCCGGAAGAATCTTGTTCGCTAAGTGACACGGAAAACTTTGGATTTTCTGCGATCGCTTGCTGTACCATTTCTACTCGATGCTCAAAACTCGCCGCTTGTTTGTAAGGAGGATTGAATGATGGCACCCAAATTACCTTTTCTAAGGAGAATTGATGCAAAGCTGCCTCAGCGAGAATCAGATGTCCCCAATGAACGGGATCGAAAGTCCCTCCGAAAATTGCCAATCGTCGCATTGACCCACTCAATGATGGCTGTATTTGGTTTTCCAAGAATTTACCAACAATCCCCCACTATAACAAAATTTTGAAATTCAGACAAAAAATGTATTTGGAATTACAATTGATTGTTTCCCGATTCATTAGAAATTTGAAGAATAAACATAATATCTATTGAGACGGAGAAAAAATCTCTGTTAAGGATAAAATCGATTTGAATCGGCAGACGAACTCGGGAATAATAAGTTCTACAGCTATGCAACATATATAAAGGTAGTATCGGTAAAAATATCATTCCTGTTATGATACCCGTGTCATTTAATATTATTGTGTGGTGTGGTGTAAGAGGAGAAAACAGTGCAAAATTCAGTTGACTTTAGTGGTAGACCATTTCATTTCATAGGTGTAGGCGGCATAGGAATGTCCGCCTTAGCCCATGTTTTAGCCCAACGCAATTTTCCAGTGTCGGGTTCGGATCTTCGTCCAAATCATATCACTCGTCGTTTGGAATCTATCGGTGCTCATATATTTAGCAAGCAAGAGGCAAGTAATCTAGAATTCTTTAAACCGGATTTTCCATCTCATGAATCCGGATTAAATACCCAAGAATTACTGAATAGCGCAGTAGAAAAACTACCTCAAGTTATATGTTCTACAGCAATTAACCCGAATAATTTAGAATACAAAGCAGCTCTTGAATTAAACTGCCCAATTTTTCATCGCTCGGATGTATTGGCAGCATTAATTGCAGATTATCATAGCATTGCTGTAGCCGGAACGCACGGAAAAACTACAACTAGTAGTATGATTGGATACATGCTACTTGAAGCAGGTTTAGATCCAACGATTTTAGTGGGTGGTGAAGTTGATGCCTGGGCTGGAAATGCCAGACTAGGGCAGAGTCGATATTTAGTAGCAGAAGCAGACGAATCAGATGGTTCATTAGTCAAGCATACTCCGGAAATAGGGATTATTACTAATATCGAATTAGACCATCCCGACCACTATGAAACATTAGATGAAGTCGTGGAAATCTTCCAAACATTTGCTAGAGGTTGTAAAACTCTGGTGGGGAGCATTGATTGCCAAACAGTACGCGATCGCCTAAAACCAACGATCGTTTATAGCTTATACTCCGATACAAACGCCGATTATACTGTAACCAACATAGACTATCGCGCTGATGGTACGACAGCTTTGGTGTGGGAAAGAGGAAAAAGTTTAGGCGTATTAAATTTACGCTTGCTGAGCAAACACAACCTAAGCAATGCTCTAGCCGCCGTTGCCGTAGGTCGGTTATTGGGCTTAGAATTTGGAGAAATTGCCAAAGGGCTTTCTACCTTTGAAGGTGCAAGACGACGTTTTGAATTCCGAGGAGAAGCCAACGGCATTACTTTCATTGATGACTACGCCCATCATCCCAGTGAAATCCGTGCTACTCTTGCAGCCGCACGCCTCCAAGCAAGACCGGGACAAAGAGTAGTTGCGATCTTCCAACCCCATCGTTACAGCCGTACACTGACCTTTTTGGAGGAATTTGCCGAGTCGTTTAGTTATGCAGATCTAGTTGTCCTGACAGATATTTACAGTGCAGGGGAGCCTAATTTAGGGCAAATCAGTGGGGAAAAATTGGCTGATGAAGTTGCTAAGCACAACTCGCAGGTGACCTATCAACCAACATTAAATGCAGTATATGAGTACTTGCTGCAATCACTGCGTCGTGGAGACTTGGCGCTGTTTTTAGGAGCAGGGAATCTCAATCAAGTGATTCCTGATGTCATGGCAACACTTTGCCAACCAGCGCAAGCAACTTCCTAGAAGAAGTGCAAGCCGCATACAGTGAGAGGGAATCAATTCCTTGCAAGGGATTAATTCTTTCACTCGCACTGTGTCCGTCTCGCAATAGTTACATTGCCTTCCTCTAGTGTCGTATTTTGACGACAGATCAACATCAATTATTTACCTCATTGTAAAAAATATGACTATATCCCAGGCAGTTGCAAATGTCTGTAAACTTCCTAACATTAATGACAACAGACAGCAAACGGCCAATTCCGCCGAAAGTCAGGAAATTTATTTACCAGGCACTGATTGCGTTATAAAATCCCAAGTTTCACTCGCGGGGTATACTTCTTATAGAGTAGGCGGTCCCGCCCAATGGTGTGTTGCACCTCGCAACTTAGAAGCTTTACAAGCCAGTATTCAGTATGCTCAAACACAGGAGCTACCAGTCACAGTACTAGGAGCAGGGTCTAACTTGCTCATCAGTGATTGCGGCATACCCGGTTTAGTTATTGTAACTCGCCATCTACGGCATAACAATTTCGATATAGAAACAGGTCAAGTTACTGTTGCTGCAGGAGAACCCCTTCCTAGTTTAGTATGGGCAGCCGCTGCTCATGGGTGGCAAGGATTGGAGTGGGCTGTTGGCATACCCGGAACCGTTGGTGGTGCTGTAGTCATGAACGCGGGGGCGCACAGTAGCTGTATCGCAGATATCTTATCCAGTGTCGAAGTTCTTCTCCCCGATGGAACTTTGGAGACACTGACTCGCGAACAGTTGAACTACAGCTATCGGACTTCAGTACTGCAAGGCAACAAGAAAATAGTCACTCAAGCAACCTTCCAGCTACAACCAGGAGCAGCCCCAGAACACGTTTTGGCAGTCACCAAGCAGCACAAGCAGCATAGACTAAACACTCAGCCATATCACTTGCCAAGTTGTGGTAGCGTTTTCCGCAATCCCAAACCCCATGCGGCGGGTTGGTTAATTGAGCAAAGTGGTCTAAAAGGCTACCAGATTGGTAAAGCACAAGTCGCACAACGTCATGCTAATTTTATCGTTAATTGCGGCGGAGCGAGTGCTTGGGATATTTTTAATGTTATCCGTCACGTCCAGCAGGAAGTCCAAGATCGTTGGGCGATCGTTTTAGAGCCAGAAGTGAAAATGATAGGTGAATTTCAAGTAGCTTGTTAAACAGTGACCAGTGACCCTCCGGGTTCGCCAGTTCCCTACGAAAGGAGACCTTTCTGCAGGACTGGACTCACCAGTGACCCTCC